>LIBD01000006.1 GCA_001437855.1 Actinobacteria bacterium BACL4 MAG-120820-bin23
ACAGTTTAATTTAAATGGTTTACTATTGGGTGCTGCTACTGCGGTAGAAGAATAGATTGAAGATAATACAAAAATAACTAAAGAGAAGATAGCTATTCTGGTTTTAATCACGCTACAAGTTTAATCAACAAGTATCAAATCCCCAACAAAAAATAGGCAGAATCTACTATTACCACCGAACTTTAAGTACTTTCACAGATAATTAAGGTTTTACAACTATTTCTACACGCTGAAACTCTTTCAATTCTGAGTAACCACACGTGGCCATAGATCTCTTAAGTCCGCCAAATAAATTCATTGAGCCATCTGATGTATTTGATGGACCAGTTAAAACCTCACCCAAGCCTCCAACTGTTCCTACCTTTACCCTGTTTCCTCTTGGTAGTTCAGCGTGATGTGCCTCTAACCCCCAATGCCAGCCTTTACCTGGTGCATCAGATGATCTTGCTAATGGTGATCCCATCATGATCGCATCAGCACCGCACGCAATTGCTTTTGCAATCTCGCCACTTGAACTTACTGAGCCATCGGCGATGACATGTACATATCTGCCACCAGATTCATCTAAATAATCTCTGCGCGCTGAAGCTACCTCGGCAACTGCAGAAGCCATTGGTACTGAAATTCCTAAAACAGTTTTTGTTGTATGGGCAGATCCACCACCGAAGCCAACTAATACTCCAGCTGCTCCTGAGCGCATTAGATGAAGCGCACCTTGAGCGGTTGCACAACCACCAACAATTACTGGTACATCTAACTCATAGATAAATTTCTTTAAATTTAAAGCAGTTGAGTTATCAGATACGTGCTCTGCAGACACAGTAGTTCCTCGAATAATAAAAATATCTACACCAGCATCAATAACTGCTTTATGGAATTCAACTGTTCGCTGTGGTGAGAGCGCACCGGCCACAGTTACTCCCGCTGCTCTTATTTGTGCAATTCTTTCTTTAATTAGAGTAGGCTGAATTGGTGCAGAATAAATCTCCTGCATTTTTTTAATTGCCTTATCCTCTGAGAGTTTTGCCATGTCTGATAATTGTTTTTCAGCATCTTCATACCTTGTCCAAATACCTTCAAGATTTAAAACTCCAAGTCCGCCTGCTTGGCCAATCGCAATTGCTGTAGCTGGTGAGACAACTGAATCCATGGGCGCTGCAAGAAACGGTAGGTCGAATTTATATGCATCGATCTGCCAGGAAATAGATACTTCCTCTGGATCGCGGGTTCTCCTAGATGGAACTATTGCAATATCATCAAAGGAGTAAGCTGCTCGTGCGCGCTTTCCTGGACCTATTTCAATATCGGACATATAGCCAATCGTATCTGTTTAGAGAATTTGAATGAAATTTAAGTGAGTAAGTCCCAAGCTCTTACACCACCGGCAACGCCAGCTGAGTTAGGAATAATCTTGACTTTATAGTCAAAGCTTTTTAAAGCTGATTTACTGATTCGTTGAGAATTACCACCACCAATATATAATTTATCCCAGATAATCATTGGATATAACTCACCAATTAAGGCTTTTACTCGCCTGGACCAAAGTTGATTTCCCATACGTCTTCTCGAGATTTCACCAATCCAGGCATCTATTGTTTTCCCATATCGAATAGTGGCATGTGATAACTCTAGGTGAGGGGCCAATTTACCGTTATTAAACATGGCACAACCTAAGCCAGTACCAAAAGTCAAAACGGTTTCAAGTCCTACACCGGTAATAACTGCTGCCGCGTGCACTTCTGCGTCATTAAGTACCAGAATTGGAAGTTTCAATTTTTTATGTAAAGTATTCTGAAGATCAAAACCGTGCCAAATTTTCTTTAGATGTGCATCAGGTAATGTTCTTGGGCCTCGCTTATTTACATAATGTGGAATAAATACAATTTTTCCATTTCTAATCATTCCTGGTAAACCAATTGTTACGCGGTTTACTCTCTGATCCGCCAGTACAAAGCCGGTGATAATCTCAACTAATAAATTTGGTGATAGTGGGTAAGGAGTTTTAAGATAAGGAAAATCAACTAATACTTTTCCGCGTTGATCAAATACTGAAGCCTTGATTCCAGTTCCACCGCAATCGACTGTCAGTGTTATATTTTCCACTAGTTGATGTTAGTGGAAAATAAGTTTTTTTGAAACCAAGGCTTCATGTAATTTACTTAGTGAGAATGTCCACCTGGTCCATGTGAGTGCCCGTGTCCTGCTGACTCATCTTTTTTCTCTTCTGGAGTCTCAAAGACTAAAGCTTCAGTAGTTATGAACATTGCAGCAATAGAGGCCGCATTTGCTAGCGCTGACCTAGTTACCTTAACTGGGTCAATGACGCCTTCCTTTACAAGATCTGTGTAGGTCTCAGAGTAAGCATTAAAACCTTCATTAGGTTTCATTGCTCTTACTTTAGAAACAACTACATATCCTTCTTGGCCAGCATTTTCTGCGATCCAACGAAGTGGTTCATCACAGGCTTTGCGAACTAGGCGAACCCCAACTGCTCTATCTCCTTCAAAACCTAAATCATTATCAAGTGCGGCTGCAGCATGAACTAATGCAGCTCCTCCACCAACAACAATTCCTTCTTCAACAGCTGCTCTAGTAGCAGAGATTGCATCTTCAAGGCGATGCTTTTTTTCTTTTAACTCCACCTCAGTATGAGCTCCAACTTTGATTACGCAAACTCCACCAGCAAGTTTTGCAACGCGCTCTTGGAGTTTTTCGCGATCCCAATCAGAATCTGTATTTTCAATCTCTCGGCGAATCTCAGTTACTCGAGCTGTAACATCGTTTTTATTTCCAGCTCCGTCAACAATTGTGGTGTTGTCCTTAGAGATAACTACTCGTCTTGCTTTGCCTAGCATCGAGATATCTATTTGCTCAAGCTTTAACCCAACCTCAGCTGAGATAACTTGGCCGCCAGTTAATATTGCAATATCTTGCAACATTGCTTTTCTGCGATCACCGAAACCAGGTGCTTTAACCGCAGCAGAAGCGAAGGTGCCACGCATACGGTTAACTACAAGTGTTGAGAGTGCTTCACCCTCTACATCTTCAGCAATAATCAATAGCGGTTTACTTGCTTGCGCTACCTTTTCAAGTACAGGTAGAACCTCGCTAAGGGCAGAGATTTTTTGACCTGAAATTAAAATATAAGCATCTTCTAAAATTGTTTCCATGCGATCTGCATCAGTCACAAAATAGGGTGAAATATAACCCTTATCAAATTGCATGCCTTCGGTAAACTCAAGCTCAAGTCCAGTTGTTGATGATTCTTCAACAGTAATTACGCCATCTTTACCAACTTTGTCCATTGCTTCGGCAATCAAATCACCAATAGCTTTATCTTGGGCTGAAATGGTTGCAACATCTGCAATTTGAGACTTACCGCTTACGGCGGTTGAATTTTTCCGCAATGCCTCTGTAATGGCAGATACTGCTTGCTCAATTCCATATTTTAGTTCCATTGGTTGAGCACCGGCAGCTAAATTGCGCAGACCTTCTTTAACCATGGCTTGCGCCAAAACAGTGGCGGTAGTTGTGCCATCTCCGGCAACATCATTGGTTTTCTCTGCAACTTGCTTAACAAGTTGAGCACCCATATTTTCTGCTGGATCTGATAATTCAATCTCTTTAGCAATAGTTACACCATCATTAGTGATTAAAGGTGCCCCATAACTTTTTGCGATAACTACGTTTCGACCCTTAGGCCCAAGTGTTACCTTTACAGTATCGGCAAGTATGTTTACGCCGCGCTCCATTGCACGACGAGCTGCTTCATCAAATTGAAGTGATTTACTCATCTTTACTTCTTTGCAATGATTGCTAGTACATCACGGGAAGAAAGTACTAGGTACTCTTCATTGTTGTACTTAACTTCAGTACCGCCATACTTTGAATAAAGAACAACATCACCCTCTTTAATATCTAACGGAATACGATTTCCGTTTTCAAATCGACCAGGCCCAACTGCCATGACGGTTCCTTCTTGTGGCTTCTCTTTAGCAGTATCTGGGATAACTAATCCAGATGCAGTCTTTTGCTCTGCTTCATTTGCCTTTACGACAATACGATCTTCTAGTGGCTTGATTGAAATTGCCATCTTTGTTACTCCTTTGGTTAGTTGCTTACGGTTTTTAAAATTTCTGCTTCAATCACCTGGGGCGTTAATTAGCACACGCAGGCTTAGAGTGCTAAGCCAACTTTAAAGGGCGTATTGCGCTAGGGCAAATCACCGCCTACTTCCAGACCACCTGAGTAACAGGTGCTGCTGAATCAGCTGATATGCCTATCTCTGAGGCCGCCACGCCCTCATTAATGGCCAAAGAGCCCAGGGCAGCCACCATCGCCCCGTTATCGGTGCACAGGTTAGCCGGTGGTATTCGAAACTGGATTTTTGCACTTTCACATCGTTGTTTGGCTAATTCTCGCAGCCTGTGATTGGCTGCAACTCCACCAGCAATTATTAACTTATCTATTCCACTTTCTTTGCAGGCAGTAAGTGATTTATTAATTAACACATCTACCACCGCTTCTTGAAAGGATGCAGCAACATCTGCTTTTTTATAATTTGGAGTTTGCGCTAAATACCTAGCAACCGCTGTTTTTAGACCAGAAAATGAAAAGTCATACCTATGATTTTCTAGATCACCTGGCGCCGTTAACCCCCTTGGAAAATTAATCTCAGTTTTATTACCCTTTAACGCTTCTTTATCGATTAACGGCCCACCAGGAAAACCAAGTCCCATTAAACGCGCGATTTTATCAAATGCTTCACCCGCCGCATCATCAATTGTCGCACCTTTAACTATTACATCTGTTGCTAAGTTATTTACCTGCAAAATGGAGGAGTGCCCACCGCTAACAAGTAGAGCAATAGCAGGATGTAGTTGATCTGAATTATTTAATTGATCAACAGCAATATGTGCTGATAGATGATTAACTCCATAGAGTGGCTTATCTAATGCCAGGGCAAGTGCTGATGCACTGCTAACACCAACTAATAAAGCCCCAATTAAGCCAGGGCCTGCCGTAACTGCAATTGCATCAATATCTTTGATTGAAACTGATGCATCAGTAAGTGCTTGTTTAATTACCTGCTGCATGGCCTCTAGGTGGGCACGGCTAGCCACTTCAGGGACTACGCCACCAAAGCGCACATGTTGATCAACACTTGATGAAATTACATTTGCTAATAATTTGTGATCATCCACAATGCCTACTGCTGTTTCATCACATGATGTCTCAATACCAAGAACTAAAGCCATTACTTAAGCTCCTTACGCATTACAACTGCGGTAAGGCCTGGACCATAATAATTTTCTCGCTTAGAAATCTCTACAAAACCATAATGTTCATAAAGCGGGCGGGCCTGATCATTACCAAGACGCATCTCAAGCATGATCGCGTCTGCTGTTTTAACTCTTGCCCAATCAATCATTCTTTTTAATAGTTCGCGGCCAATTCCCTTACGGCGATGATTCTCGACAACTGTAATTGTGTGAATATCAGCCACATCTGCCGCAAAGTAGATGCCGGCGTAGCCAACTAATTCACCATCTACTTCAGCAGCTAAGTAATTAGCATTTTTTGGAGCCTTAGCAAACTCTTCTTTGAACTGCGCACTAGACCAGGCAGCTTTTCCATAAACATCCTTTTCAATTCCAACAGCTGAAACTAAATCAAGTGCGCTCATTGCTCTAAATTTCACACCATCTGGAAGCGGGTATGCATCAGGTTTTCTAATATAAATTGGCTCAGTAACTGAACTACTATTTAATCCAAGATTGGCAATTGCTACTGCCTCTGGAAAGTATTTGCCCTCTTCAAAAATCTTCACACCAAACTTTTCTAATTCAATCCCCTTACTTACTGCAGGCTCTGTGATTTGAATACCGTTTTTATATCTTGCCCAATACCTCTCCTTACGCCTTGCATCTGTTGAAACAATAAAATCTTTCTCACCAATATTTGCAGCCATAGCATCTAGCGAACAAACTCCTACCCAATTAATACTGGCAGCGAGTGCGTAACTTTGCGCAAATGTAATTCCCACTCGCAAACCTGTAAATGGACCAGGCCCCATTCCTACCGCAACTAAATCTATCTTTGAGTTTAACTTCAATGCCTGGGCTACTAACTTTGGCAATATTTCACCATGTGCAAGTGGATCTAGATGAGATTTATTAAATAATACTTTTCCATTTTCAACTAAAGCTACGCAGGTCTGCGAGGTTGAAGTATCAATTGCCAACACGGTGCTCATAGATTAAATCCTTGCCAACGATCTCCAACTGCGGTTATCGCAAGGTTTCGACTATTCTCATTTTCACCTGGCATGATTTTTACATCTAAATATTGATCAGTAAGAGTTGAGACAAAAGGTGCTCCCCATTCAATAACAAATACGCTATTTGATAGATAACTTTCAAAATCTAAATCAGTGAAATTGCTGATATCAGAATCTAATAATCTATAAGCATCGATATGAATAAAATTTGGTTTTCCTTTATGAATTCTACTAATCACAAATGTTGGTGAAGTAATATCTGATAATCCTAAAGTGGAAGCAATTCCTTGCGTTAAAACTGTTTTACCAGAACCTAAATCACCAGTTAACACAACTACATCGCTTGGCTTTAGTTGAGCACCTATTTTGGCGCCAAGTTGGTGCATTTGATCAACTGTGTTGACTGAAATTTTCATGGTGTGAGTAGTTTATAGATATAAAAATGGCCCCCTATTTCTAGGAGGCCATTTTTAAGTCAAGCTTTACTCCTCTTGAGGAAGTAACGCAGGAGTGAAGTCAGGATCAATAAAGATACTTGAATCACCCTTGAATGCGGACTTAGCAGTTTTAACTGAAGGTAACTTTCCAGTCTTAGCTGCAGCTGCTGCCAGCTTGGCAACCGCCATTACCTGTTTATTTGTGAACATGTAATGAGTGGTTCCAGTTGTAGGAACATTTGGTGCTATACCAGATCCGGCTGCAGTAAATTTTGTATAAGTATCTGGGGGTTTATTCCAAATATTTAACAACAGACCAGGCTTTGCCTTTTTAAGTGCCACCATTTGACTATAGTTATTTTTAAAACTTTGAACATAGCCTGCTGGTGTGATGTTATCGGCAGTTTGTGAAAGCGTAATTGTTGGAACAGTTATTCTTCCATTGTATTGCGATTGATCATTAATGCACTCAATCGCTTTAGCATCACCCTTAACCCTCTTCGCTGCTGGGTTTAAAGGATTTAAGAAAGCTAAGAGCCCATTTGTTGCAGTTTTACCAGATAGGGCAGCGGCAAACACATCACCGTTATCACCTAGGCGTGCTGCATAATCAGTAGCAGTGTTATCAAAAACAATACCGCCGCATCTAATCTCTGCGTCATAATATGAAACAACTCCTAAAGCTAATGCTGCAGCATAGTTTTCAAGCACAGCGAGTGCAGGGCTAATTGCCACACCAAAGGTAGTTTCAAGTGGACCTGCTGGTCCAGATGAAGCGTCATAAGTTTGTGACTGTGTTGGAATTCCAGATAGAAGGCCTAGTAATAAAATTGCACTTCGTACTGGAACTGCTTTTAGAGAGGCAGGAATATTAGTTGCTGTCTCTGGCCATGCTGGTGCCACTGGATTTTTACCAATAGCAGTAGCTAAGGCATTAAGCACTCTTAGTGATTTTGTAACATCGCCTAGGAATTCTTTGTAGCCATCAGGATCATTTGGGAATCTGTTGGTATACCCAGAGCCCTTCATGGTTGGATCAAAGAGAACCTTAGTTAGCCAAAATACATCACCTGCATAATTAAATTGTGATGCAGCTGAGCCAGCCATGTGCAAATTAGCTGTTGTATCAATTACTCCAAATTGCTCAGACATTGCTTGAGAAATGTGTCCTCCTAAGGAGTCGCCCCAAGAGACAATTTTATTAATCTTTGGAAATAAGGTTTTTGCCTCTTCCAATACATTCATATTCGCCTCAATGTGCTCTGGTACTGCCCACCCTTGATTACGAGGGCTCGCGCCAGCTAATGCATAGCCTTGACTTAATAGATTTAGAGCATTTGCCTCTTGATCCGCCACAGTTCTTCCTGGAGCCACATCAGGCATATTTCTAACACGTGAGTAAACACCATCTGGATTCACGCCAGGAATAATTGGCAATAAAACTTGATTCCTAATTCCATGTGAGTATAAGAAAAGCGTGCCATTAAATTTCTTTGGCATCCTGATCTCATAATTAGCACCTTGGTAGTCAGTACCTACACACTTTTTAAAGGTAATGATTTTTGAGGATTTACCGGCTAATACAGTTTGATCATCGCAAGTACTTGCCGCTTGAGCAGTCGTTGGAACAACTACTGCAAATGCTGCAATAAGTGCTGATGTTGTGAGAGCTACCAAGCTCTTTTTAAGGTTTATATTTTTCATGAGTTTCTTGGTACCCCATTCTTAGGAACTGGCTTACGCTCGTATGAGGAAGCAGTTGGTGCTGTATTTGAGCTTGAATCAGTTGTGTAAACAGAAAGCTTGCCACCAAATGGCTTTAGCTCTCCCTTTTCATTTAACTGACCAAACCAATATCCGTTATAACCAACTCGGCTGGTAGCTGAGTAGTTAAGAGGAACAAGGCCTGCGCTAGCAAAATTTGCACCCTTTGTCTCTATTGCCTTAATCAGACCGGCACGAGTTAGGTTTTTGCCTGCTGCGCGAAGTGCTTGCACAGTTAACATTGCTGAGTTCATTCCTTGTAAAACAACGTTATCAAATGTGACGCCCTTGTTGTACTTGGTATTGATCTTCATAAATGCCTTTACATATGGATCGGTAGCATCCTTTGCATCTGGGAAGAATGATGCAGCGAGCGCTCCGTTAATGGTTGCTGGCTTTACACCCAGGGCTAACAATGTATTGGCATCGCCTCCGACAGATCCTGCTATCCAAGTAAATTTAGAAACAAGTGATAATTTCTCAGCGGCTTTTAAAATTGTAGCTGTTGTGTCAGTTGTTCCAAATAGAACTAGAACTGGCTTACCAGGGACTGCACTTAACTTAGTAAGTGCTCCTTCAGCAAGTGCTGCGCTTAACCCACCCTGTGGGTAAAGGGTAGGAGCAGCTGCGAACTTGTGTCCGGCTAACTTAAATCCGTTAACACCATCTACACCAAACTCATCATCTTGAGCGATCAAGAATGATGCTTGTGGAGCAAGTGTTGGTGTGTCCTTAATGAACTTCGCCATGATCTTTGCTTCCATGGCATAGCTAGGAAGAATTGTGAAGGTAGTTGGATATTTGCCCTTATTAGCAAAACCACTAAATCCAGTATTCACAAATAGATCAGGAACATTTTTCTTTGCCAAAGATGCTGCAACGTAAGCCTTGCTATGAGTTGCAGTACCTAGCGCGCCAACTAGCGCAAAAACTTTGTCATTTAAAACTAGGTTTGTGGTTTGGGTAGCAGCAAGAGTAGGTAAGTACTTATCATCTCTTGAAACTAGTTTGATCTTACGACCATTTACTCCACCCTTTGCGTTGATATGGTCGAAGTAAGCTTTCATAGCTCCTGGTAACTTTCCGTATACCAAACCAGCTGAGCCAGTTAATGGTCCGGAATAACCTAACTTGATTTCTCTTGAGGTAACTCCTGGATCTGCAGCTTGTGCTGGCAGCGAAGAGAAAACCAACGCTCCAACAGTTACTGCCACTGAAGCGATTGATAAACGCTTCATGCGAGTATTTCTGATCATTTATTTCCTTCCCTAGTGTTGTGTTTAATGCTTAAGGTGCTTTTTGTGGTGTAGAAGATGCCCTGGTCCACTTGGTGCAAATAACACTGTCAATATCAACAATGCACTCACCATAAAGCCGGGCAAACTTGTGACAAACCCTTCAGAACCTCCTATGCGCGATACTACCGATTCTGCTATTTCAGGTATAGCCACCAGTACCAGAGCCCCAAGAATTACACCTTTTAGGCTGTACACGCCAGTAACAACAGCGCCTGCGAGCAGTAAAAAAGAGAGGCTAAGCGGAAATGCGCTCGGTGATACACCGCTAATCAGCATTACCAGCAAACCCCCAGCCAGCCCGGCAATACCTGCACTTAATGAGAAAGCTACTGCTTTTTTTCGACCAATATTTATCCCAGAAAGTTGAGCGGCAATTGGGTTATCTCTTAACGCACGAAACTCTCGGCCATACCGAGTGCTAATTAAGTTTACTAGTAACCAAATCATGATTAATGCTGTTAATGAGCTAATCCAAAAAAACCATTGATATAAAGAAAAATCTTCACCCAATCTGGCAGGAGGTACGCCGATATCAAATATTAATCCTTGCTCGCCACCTAAAATTGGAAATTGATTTGCAATCGTTGGTAGTGAGACTGCTAAAGCTAGGGTTGTTCCGGCAAGATATGGCCCACTTAAGCGCGCTGCTGCATAGCCAAGTAATAATCCAAATAATCCAGCAATTAGCGCTGCAATAACAAGAGCAATCGCTGGGTGAAGTTTTAAATTGTTAATGGATAACGCTCCTGCGTATGCACCCACCGCCATTAATGCACTATGGCCGAGCGATAATTGACCTGAGTAGCCAGTTAATAAAATAATTGATGCAATTGCTAATGCATACATGGCTACAAAGGCACCTTGATATTGGCGAAGTTCGCCAATTCGATCACTTAAAATTAACAATATCCAGCCTAAGAATAAAAAGCCAAAAAGTCTTTTTCTACTGGTATCAAATTTCAGCATTAATCTTTCCTACCTTTTTTACCAGAGAAGACGCCACTTGGTTTAATGAGTAAGACTAGAATTAAAATTACAAACGCGGTTGGAAAAACTAGTTTGTAACTTATATATGTAGCAGAGAAATTTACCGCAAATCCTAAAATCATCGCACCTGCAACTGCACCAAACAAACTATCCAGTCCGCCAATTACAGCTGCAATAAAACCAAAGACTAATAAGACATCCATGGCGTTTGGATATAGATAAGAACCGGGGATATATAACATCCCAGCTAGGCCGCCAGCTGCTCCAGCTAATGCCCACCCTAAAGTTCTAACTGCATCAACTCTTATGCCAGATAACTTTGATACTTCAGGGGCATATGCTGAAGCTCTTAGGGCTAATCCGATATTTGTTTTTTGAAAAACGATGGTTAGTAGGATCATGCTTAAAGTAACTGCGATAAGAACCATTAAATTAAATGGACTAAATGCAATTATTGATCCAAATATTTTTAAGCCATCTGTTGAAACTGGTGCTTGAATAGTTTGGTAGTTAAGTCCCCAAATAAAACCAATTATTGCTTGAATTATTCCCAGCAATGCCAAGGTGGCTACAACTGGTGCGATCATAACTATTGGACCTGAAGTAACTCTTTTAAAAATTGGCCGCATAAAAAATCTATCAATTCCAGCACCAAGTAATGCCCCACTTAGAATTGCCGAGATTAAGCCAACCCAATATGAACCGCTTCGAATTGTGACCTCATATCCGATGTAGGTTGTAAAAATGGCTTGTCCGGCTTGGGCAAAGTTAATAACTCTGGTTGAACGCCAAACTAGCACCAATGCAATCGACATCAGCGCATAGATTGCACCTGTTGAAAGTGAGGTTAAAACTGCGGTAATAAATTGATTCATCTTAAAACCCCAAATATGCAGCACGCACTGCAGGATCATTAAGAAGTGTTTCGGCAGAATCAATCGCTACTACTGATCCTAGATTTAAAACAACTCCTTCGTTGGCAATTTTTAATGCTCCCATTGCGTTTTGCTCAACTAGCACGACAGTAATCTTCATTTGCTTTACTAAATTACTAATAACTTTAAAAATCTGTTCCACAATTAATGGTGCCAATCCCAAAGAAGGCTCATCTAAAAGTAATAGTTTTGGGCGTGCGACTAAGGCACGGCCAATAGCTAACATCTGTCGCTCGCCACCAGATAAAGATCCCGCAGATTGTGTCATGCGTTCACCAAGAATTGGAAAAAGATCAACAACTTCAGTTGTTGCATTGGCAACATCTTTTTTATCTTTTCGCCATAGTCCAGTAAGTGCTAAATTTTCTTTAACAGTTAACTCTGCTATTACTGATTTACCATCTGAAACATGCATAATTCCTGACCTAGCTAAATCTTCAGGCTTCTTTCCTAAAATAGCATCACCATTCCAGGTTGCAACCCCATTTTCTGACTCTTTTAACCCAGATAGAGTTCTCAACAATGTAGTTTTCCCAGCGCCGTTTGCCCCAATAATTGTTGTTAATTGTCCACTTAGAACTTCAAAGGAAACATTGTTGACAGCCCTAATTGCGCCATAATCAACTGTTAAATTAGTAACTATCAGACTCAATGGCTTACTCCTAAATAGGCTTCAACTACTGCAGGATCTCTGCGCACGGATTCAACATCTCCTGATGCAATTACCTCTCCAAAATTTAATACATATAGTCGATCACAAACTGACATAACAACATCCATATGATGCTCAACTAAAATTACCGAGCACTGTGAAGCTAAGTTTTGGATTAACGAATTCATCCATTCAATATCTTGCGCACCAAGACCGCCAGCAGGCTCATCCAGTAAAAGGATTCTTGGCTCACTGACAAGTGCTCGGGCAATTGCAATACGTTTGGTCACTGGATATGGCAAGGAGCCAGCTTTTTCATCAGCAAGACTTGCAGTATAAACTCGCTCTAACGCAATCATGGAGCGTTGCTTTAATCTCAATTCATCTGAACCGCTAAGCCCTAAGGCTGAAGCTATTAGGCCACTTTTTGCAGTTTTATTAGCCCCAATCATTACATTTTCTAAGACTGTTAGTTCAGGGAAAAGTCCAACACCTTGCAAAGTTCTAGCAATACCTAAATCTATTAGCTCATATGGTTTAGGCCACTTATGTGATTTACCGTTGATTTCTAATGTGCCAGATGAAACATCGACTAAACCTGATAATGCATTAAAAAAAGTAGTTTTACCGGCACCATTGGGTCCAATTAAGCCAACTACTTCATTTTGATTTAAATCTAAATCAACATTTGTGAGCGCCTTTAACCCACCGAATGAAACAGAAAGTGACTTGATTGAAAGCAAATTATGTTCGCTCATATGTATAGATTCTAGGCACACGAGGCCCAATTCGGGTAACAATCTCATAATTTATAGTCCCGCAAGCCTTGGCCCACTCATCTATTGTGTACTCACCAGCAGAGCCATTGCCAAAAACTATAACCTCATCCCCAGTTTTTACTAAGGAATCTATCCCAAGGTCAACCACAAATTGATCCATTGAAACTCTTCCAATAATCGCAGCTCTTTTCCCTGCTGCAAAAACACCAGTATCGCTATTTGCATTCCTTGGTATTCCGTCCGCATAACCCATAGCAACTACGCCAAGCTTTGTGTCTTTCGTTGTTACTGCTGTTGCTCCGTACCCAACTGTTGCTCCAGCTTTTACCTGTTTTACTAAATTTAATTTAGCTTTTAATTTCATTACTGGTTGTAAATCTAATGATTTGGATGAACCTAGGGAATTAATATCTGGACTTAATCCATACAATCCAATACCCCATCGAACAATACTTTTGTGTGATTGTTTATTTGTTAAAGCTGCAGCCGAGTTAGCAATATGTATGAACTCTGGTTTGATTCCCCTTTTTTCTAACTCTAGTGCCCGATCAGTTAATTGAGAAAGTTGTGTTGCATTCATTTGTTCCTCTGGTTCATCAGCTCTAGCAAAATGAGTCCAAATACCCACTACATTAATTTTATTACTTTTTACTAATTCTTCTAGTTGGATAAACAATTTTTCCCAATCATCTCTGACACCACCCCTACTCATACCAGTATCAATCTCAATATGAAGCCGAGGTACTTTGTTTACCAGCTTACTTGCAAGCACTATTTCATCTAATACCTCTAGTGATGAAATTGATAAATCAATATTTAATTCCAACGCAGATCTAAAATCTTCACCAGGTGGCGTAAGCCAGGCAATTATTGGAGTGCTTATACCACTATTTCTTAACTCAATTGCCTCTTCCAATAATGCTGTGCCTAGCCAGTCAGCGCCAGATTCAACTACTGCTTTAGCTACTGGAATTAATCCATGACCGTAAGCATTAGCTTTTACTACTACAAGAATTTGAGATTTTGTCTTGTTATTAATCAAATTTAGATTACTTTTTATTGCATTAATATTTATTTCAGCAACGGCTCGACTCATAAACTAAGCCTACTTTGAATTAAGAGGGTTGGCGATCTGAGCTGATTGATCTATCAATGGCAATTATCAATACCAATAATGCTGATCCAATAAAGAGCCCACCGAGTAAATCTGAGAACCAATGCGTGTTTCTATATAGGGAAGCTAGGCAAACTCCAACTGTCACAATTGCTACAAACCATGTTAATCGCATACCTTCAAATGGTTCTTTGTGTGAATACCTGAATATCAAATAAGCCATCATGCCCCAGGTTAAAACGGCATTTGCTGCGTGCCCAGATGGATATGAAAGTCCGCTATCGGTAAAGACTAAGTCAAAGCCTGTGCTTGGTTTTGTTCTACCAAATAATAACTTTGAAACTCCAACAACAATATTTAGTAGCAATAAAGATAGTATTGAAAGATTTATAGGGCGCCAAGATTTAAATCTTTGGCTTATGATTATTGCAGCACCCAGGAGAAATATTGCAGTGATGCTTCTTAAACCAAGATCATCAACCAACATCACAAGTGTTGGTGTTTTTCCTGGAGTAATCAGTAAAAAATCTCGTTCGTAAATCCATTCGTCAAGCCGCCTGATCCAGGTATTAGCTAGTACTTGCTGAGTTACTAATCCATACAAAAATAGAAACATTACACTTAATTTTAAAGCAGAATTCATCTGCCTTTTTCGTGCCGCTGGCATGCTATTACTCGACAGTTACTGATTTGGCTAAGTTTCTTGGTTGATCCACATCATTACCTCTAACAACTGCCATCTCATAGGCAATTACTTGTAGTGGAACAACAGCTAACACAGGTTGCATTAACTGGGTAACTTTAGGTATCCGAATTAAATAATCAGCTCCAGAAAATTCATACTCGCTAATCACTATTACAACTGCACCTCTTGCCTTTACCTCTTGAATATTACTACTCATCTTTTCTGCTAATACAGAATCTTTACTCGGCATAATTGCAATTACGGGAGTCCCTTTATCTATCAAAGCTATCGGGCCATGTTTTAATTCACCACCTGCAAATCCTTCTGCATGCATATAAGCCAATTCCTTTAATTTCAATGCACCCTCAAGCGCAGTTGGATATCCAACATGCCTACCTAAAAACAAGATTGATTCTGCTGATTTGAATTTACGAGTAGTCTCTCGCAAAGGCTCAACCGTCTCTAGAATTTGCTCTACTCTTGCCGGAAGTTGGCTTAATTCTTCACAAATAAATTTGATTTCTTTCTTGGTAAGAGTATTTAATTTTCGCCCAATTTCTAGTCCAATTAAATACATAGCTACTAGTTGAGTAGCAAATGCTTTAGTTGAGGCAACTGCAATCTCTGGACCTGCATGGGTGTACAGAACTGAGTCTGATTCGCGAGCGATTGTTGAGCCATTGGTATTACACACTGAAAGGATTTTTGCACCTTTGGATTTTGCATAACGAAGCGCCATTAAAGTGTCCATGGTTTCACCAGACTGTGAAATTGGAATTACTAAAGTCTTTTCATTCAAACTTGGTTCTCGATATCGATACTCAGAAGCTAGTTCAACATCAACTGGAATATTTCCCCATTTTTCAATCGCATATTTTCCAACTAAACCTGCGTTATAAGCTGTTCCACAAGCAATAATTACAATCTTATCTATCTTTTCAAACTTAATTTTCAAATCTAAGCCAGAAAGTCTGCCAATTAAAGTATCCGAAATTGCCTTAGGTTGTTCATAAATTTCCTTAAGCATAAAATGCGAAAAACCACCGCGCTCAGCCGCGCTAGCATCCCAGGAGATTTCAAATTCTTTACCTTGGACTACAGCACCGTCAAGATTAGTTACAACTACTGAGTTTGGAGTTATTTCAACCACCTGATCTTGACCTAGCTCAAGTGCCTTTTTTGTATGGGAGATAAATGCTGCAACATCTGATGCCAAGAAATTTTCATTAGTACCTAGGCCAACTACCAATGGTGAGTTTCTTCTAGCGCCAACTATATGTGTGGGGTTATCTGAATGAATCGCAAGTAATGTGAATGAGCCTTTTAACTGCTTACAAACCTGACGCATTGCTGCTGCCAAGTCTCCATTATTCTCTTTTCTTGCCTCGCTAAGTAAATGTACAACTGATTCCGTATCAGTTTCAGATTTAAATTTATGTCCACGCTTTTCAAGTTCAGATCTTAATTGTTCGTAATTTTCAATTATTCCATTATGTATTAGGGCAAGGTTTCCTTCATTATCTAAATGAGGATGGGCATTGGTATCAGTTGGTCCACCATGAGTTGCCCATCTGGTATGACCAATTCCACTACTAGTTGTTGGAGTTTTGCCTAAAGCCTCTTCTAAATTTTTTAACTTTCCTGAGCGCTTCTTAATGAATAACGGCTGACCAATTTTAGTTGGAATTGCGATTCCAGCTGAATCGTAACCTCGGTATTCCAGTCGTCTTAAACCTTCAATAACTGGAGTGACTGCGGAGTTATTACCTGTATAGCCAACTATTCCGCACATTTATGTTGCTCCTTATTTCAGCTCTAATCTTACTAGTTGCGCGAGCGATTCTGCGATTTCCTGTGCAGTTTGTAATTCATTTGCCTCAACCATCACTCGAACCAATGATTCGGTACCAGATGCTCGAATTAGAACTCTGCCAATTCCTGCCAATTCTTTTTCTGCATTGATAATTGCCTCCTGTATTACCTGATTGGCAGTCAATTTATCTTTTTCTACATCTTTAACATTAATTAGTACCTGCGGATACTTCTGCATGTTTGAGGAGAGATTAATTAGAGTTTTATGAGTTTTTACCATTATTTGCATAACCTGCAAAGCAGTAAGCAGCCCATCCCCGGTATTGGAAAAATCTCGCATAATCACATGTCCGGATTGCTCGCCTCCTAAGTTGTAGCTGTTCTCAAGCATGCACTCCAATACATATCTATCGCCAACTGCAGTTTTTTCAATACCTACTCCAATGGATTCCATTGATTTTATAAATCCTAAGTTGCTCATCACAGTTCCTACTACTGTATTTTTCGCTAGCTTTCCTAAA
>LIBD01000007.1 GCA_001437855.1 Actinobacteria bacterium BACL4 MAG-120820-bin23
GTAACTGTTTGACCAAATAAACCAGCCCCAATTGCACCTGTCTTACTAAAAATTTGCACCTTACCGCCAAAGAATTCACGCCACTGAGCAATACTTTCACTTTCTGATCCTTCGGTTAGATAAATATGTCTAGCTCTTGGCTCTCCCCCAATTAATGTTACATTTTCCAATAATTTATTATCTTCACCTAGAACAATTTGTTCGGTGCTATTTACCATTCCATGATCTGAGGTGACCCATACTCGAGTACCTTCTGGTACTGATTGAATTATCTTAGAAATAAATTCACCTACCTGCTGCAGTGCGGTTAGCCATTTATCTGATCCAACTCCATCGCTATGGCCAGCTGAATCTAAAGTATTTAAATAGGTATAAACAAAGGATGGCTTTGGCGCTAAGGCGAGCTTTACTGCTTGAACCATCTCATCAATTCCATTTGCGCCAACATATTTTGCACCCCTAAGCGCTGCCTGCGTAAAACCGCTACCTTCATATCGCTTTGCGGCAACATGTGTGACTGAAATTGAGTTGCTCATAGCTCGTTCAAAAAAAGTTGGCACTTTTTGCCACATTACCGGATCAACTCTTTCATCCCACTTTAAGGCATTTAATAATCGATTATCACTTCTTGGTACTCGAACTGTGTAGCCCAACATGCCATGTACTCCCGGTAATACACCAGTGCCTAAGGTAGACAAACTTGTTGCTGTAGTTGATGGAAAATTTGCAAACAAACTTTGGTGAAACTTAACCTCGCTAAATACGGAAAACTGATCACCGTACTTATCAACTGCATCTTTTCCCATTCCATCTATCAAAATTAGGCATTCACGCATACCAGATTGACCAATTCCTAGTGGGTCAATGGTTTGAGGTAAGCCAAGTGAGTTAAAGATTGAGTTAGTCAAATCTGCTAAACCAAATTTTTTAGTATTCAACTAGACAGCTGCTCCTAAGCAAATATTCCGGTGATTTAGCGATAAATTCAGCACATCTCTTGCATAGATATTTTTTACAATCATGCCTAAAGGTTATCATTTCAATAAAAGTAAGAGATTATGGCTTGTCGATGACCAGTTTTAGTGAGATCTCTTGGCAAGATACGCCTTATGGCTAAAACTCCAAAGGTGGTAACTCCAAAAGCTGGTGAAAACCCTGGCCGAATAATTGATATTGATGTTGCCTCAGAAATGTCAGAGTCATTTCTTGAGTATGCCTACTCTGTTATTTACTCACGTGCGCTACCAGATGCCCGTGATGGTTTAAAGCCAGTACAACGACGCATTCTGCATCAGATGAATGAGATGGGATTACGGCCAGACAAAGGTCATGTTAAGTGTGCACGAGTTGTTGGTGATGTAATGGGAAAACTTCATCCACATGGTGATGGCGCAATTTATGATGCCATGGTTCGAATGGCGCAAAGTTTTTCAATGCGCCTGCCACTAATTGATGGGCATGGAAATTTCGGCTCACTAGATTCAGGGCCAGCTGCAATGCGTTACACCGAATCCCGACTTGCACCCTCTGCCATGATGATGGTTGATGAATCTGATGAAGATACCGTCAACTTTGGCGCAAATTACGATGGTCAAATTTTAGAGCCACAAGTTTTACCAGCTGCCTTTCCAAATCTTTTAGTTAATGGTGCAACTGGTATTGCCGTGGGTATGGCAACAAATATGGCTCCGCATAATCTAGCTGAGGTAATTGCTGCGGCTAAGCATTTAATGGAAAATCCAAAGGCAACCTTAAAGCAGTTAATGAAAATTGTGCCAGGACCAGATTTTCCAACTGGTGGACATTTAGTTGCTACCGAAGGAATTGCTGATGCTTATGCAAATGGTCGCGGCTCATTTAAAGTTAGAGCAACCACTGTGATTGAGAAAATTACCGCTAGAAAACAGGGAATTGTCATTACTGAACTGCCCTACAACATTGGGCCTGAAAAAATTGTCGAAAAAATTGCTGATCTAGTGAAGGCTAAAAAGATTCAAGGTATCTCAGATATTGTGGATTTATCTGATGGTCAATCTGGAACCAAGGTTGTTGTTGAGATTAAAAATGGTTACGAGCCAGCTGAAGTATTAGAGCACCTATATCGATTAACTCCGATGGAGGATGCCTTCTCTATTAATGCGGTGGCCTTAGTAAATGGAAAGCCACTCACCCTTGGATTAAAGGATCTACTACAAGTCTTCATCGATCATCGCATTGAGGTAGTAAAGCGCAGATCAATCTTTAGAAAAGCTAAGGCTCAGGGGCGATTGAATTTAGTTGATGGACTTTTAAAAGCAATTGTTGATATCGATAAGGTAATCAAATTGATTAGAGGTAGCGAAGATGCCACAGTGGCAAAGGCGGGCTTAATTAAAACTTTTAAATTAAGCGATGAGCAAGCAACTTATATTTTGGATATGCCGCTTAGACGTCTTACTAAAATGAGCAAAATTGAACTTGAGACAGAGGCCAAAGAATTAAAGGCTACAATCTCCACCTTAACTGCAATCCTAAAAACAGAGGAGAGCATCAAAGCCAAGGTGTCTGAGGAGCTAAGTGATATTGAAAAGAAGTACGCCTCACCTCGCCGCACCCGCCTTGTTGCATAAGCAACTTTGATCTCAACAAATGCATTAGAGCTTCGCGCTGCCGCCAGATTATTGGTTAAAGATGTAACTATCCGAATCAATCATGGTGATCGAATTGGTTTTGTTGGCCGAAATGGTGCTGGTAAATCAACACTTGCCAAAGTTTTAGCTGGTGAAACTATGCCAGCAGGTGGTGCGGTAAATCGCACTGGCAAAATTGGATACCTGCCGCAGGATCCACGAACCGGTGAAGATCAGGGAACAGTAATTGATCGAATCCTTTCAGTTCGCGAATTAGATTTAATCGCAAAAAGAATGCGTACAGTTGAAGAGGAAATGGCGACCTCGCAAGGAAAAGATTTAGAAAAAGCTATGGAGCGCTACACCAGAGTTGAGCATGAGTTTTCGGCAGCTGGTGGCTATGCAGCTGCGGCTGAAGCAGAAGCAATTGCCTCATCCCTTGGTGTACCCAATAACCTATTTGACCAACAACTAAGCGCATTATCTGGTGGGCAAAGAAGAAGAATTGAACTAGCTAGAATTTTATTTTCTGGCGCAGAATCTCTAATTTTAGATGAGCCCACTAACCACTTAGATGCTGACTCTATTATCTGGCTGCGCGAGTTTTTACTTAAGTATCCAGGTGGATTAGTAATTATCAGCCATGATGTTAACTTGATTGAAACTGTAGTCAATAAGGTCTTCTACCTTGATGCAAATCGAAATGTAATTGATGTTTACAACATGAGCTGGAAGAACTATTTACTCCAGCGAGAAGCAGATGAGCATAGAAGAAAACGTGAGCGAGCTAATGCTGAAAAGAAGGCTGAAATTTTACAAAAGCAGGGTGAAAAGATGCGAGCCAAAGCAAGCAAGGCAAGCGTTGCGCAGGGAATGCTCAGACGAGCAGAAAAATTACGGAGTGGCTTAGAAGATGTTAGAAAGGTTGATCGAGTTGCAAAACTTCGCTTTCCAACACCTGCTCCTTGTGGAAAGACACCAATTACCGCAAGTGAATTATCTAAATCATATGGCTCACTTGAAATCTTTACCGATGTAGAGCTGGCAATAGATAAGGGATCTCGCGTAGTAATTCTTGGCTTAAATGGTGCTGGTAAAACAACTTTGCTTAGAATTTTAGCTGGCGATTTAGAACCTGATACTGGTCAGGTAGAGGCCGGTCACGGTTTAAAAATAGGTTACTACGCCCAAGAGCATGAGACCTTAGATTATGAACGAACCGTGCTTGAAAATATGTTAAGTGCAACTAAAGATATAAGAGAGCCTGAAGCTAGAAATGTATTAGGTTCATTTTTATTTACCGGAGATGATGTTCATAAGCAGGTTAAGGTTTTAAGTGGTGGGGAACGTACCAGACTGGCCTTAGCATTATTAGTAGTAAGTGCGGCAAATGTTTTACTTCTAGATGAGCCGACAAATAACTTAGATCCAGCTTCTAGAGAAGAAATACTTGGTGCTCTTACTGAGTATCAAGGCGCGGTAATTTTAGTTTCCCACGATGCTGGCGCTGTTGAAGCACTAAAACCAGAGCGAGTACTGCTTCTGCCAGATGGTGATGAGGATTTATGGAAAGATGAGTATTTTGATCTAGTAACTATTGATTAAGCGTCGATTCGCTCTCTATCAATATCAGCGTTAGAAATAAAATCTTTTCTTGGGGCAACCTCATTACCCATTAATAATTCAAACATTGCCTCAGCCTTTGTTACATCCTTCATGGTGATTCTGCGCAGGGTGCGATGCTCTGGATCCATTGTGGTCTCCCGCAATTGATCCGCATCCATCTCACCTAATCCTTTATAACGCTGGATCGGCTCTTTCCATCTTTTACCATCTTTTTTAAGTTGAGCAATTACTTTTTTCATCTCATCATCTGAGTAGGTGTAGAAAACTTCTCCTCTTTTGCCACCGATTACATCAATTCGATGAAGTGGCGGGATAGCAGCGAATACTCGCCCAGCCTCAACTAAGCGGCGCATATAAGAGTTAAACAATGTTAGAAGCAGGCACCTAATGTGCGCGCCATCAACATCAGCATCTGACATAAGGATTACGCGGCCATATCTGGCATCATTAATATCAAATGATTTACCACTGCCAGCTCCGATTACCTGAATAATTGATGCACACTCATTATTTTCTAGCATCTGCGAAAGCGATGCTTTTTGGACATTTAAAATCTTTCCTCTAATTGGCAAGATTGCTTGAAACTCTGAATTTCTAGCCGCTTTTGTAGTGCCAAGGGCAGAATCTCCCTCGACAATAAATAACTCTGTTCTAGTTGGATCATCAGATCTGCAATCAGATAATTTAGTTGGTAAAGATGAGCTTTCCAGAGCGTTTTTGCGACGCTGCAAATCTTTATGCGCTCTGGCTGAAATTCTTGTTCTAGAAGCATTTGCAATCTTCTCCAAGATCAAGCGGCCAGTGGCCTTATCTATTCTCTTGGTGGTATTAAAAAATGCCTTCATCTCATCGGCAACTACTTGGCCAACAATTTTTGCAGCTGCTGCTGTTCCCAATACCTCTTTAGTTTGGCCTTCAAATTGTGGCTCAGACATTCGAACAGTTACGACTGCAGTTAATCCTTCTTGCACATCATCTTTTATGACATCTGCCTCATTATTTTTTAAAGTTTTAGTTGCTCGTAACACATCATTTACTGCCTTGGTTAATGCTTTTTCAAAACCTGCAACATGTGTTCCACCCTTAGGGGTTGAAATAATATTTACAAAGGATGAAACTGTTGCTTCATAACCATTTCCCCACTGCATCGCAATATCTACACCCATCTCGCGCTCTACCTCAGTTGGAGTCATATGACCCTTTTCATCTAAGACTGGAACATTTTCAGTGTAGGCACCACTGCCTGCAATTCGAATAACTTCACCACTGGATCATCTGGCCTTAGGAATGTACAAAACTCGGAGATGCCGCCCTTATGAGTAAAAGTCTCAATAGTTTTAGCTTTGGTGCGACTGTCATTTACTACCAGCGTTAATCCTGGAACTAAATATGAGGTTTGTCTTGCCCTGTCATATATATCTTCAATTGATAACTCAGCCTCTTTTAAAAATATCTGTTTATCAAACCACCATTTAATTCGCGTGCCAGTTACCTTAGAAGAAACCTTGCCAATAACTCTGAGTCCAGATTTTTCAGTAAAGCTTGCATTTGGTCCATCGCCTTCAAAAATACCAGCATGTCCGCGCTTAAATGACATCCAATAAATTTTGCTATCGCGATCAACCTCAACATCTAATCTGGAAGCTAGCGCATTTACTACTGATGCACCCACACCATGTAATCCACCAGAGGCAGCGTAGGAGCCACCACCAAATTTTCCACCCGCATGTAATTTAGTCATCACAACTTCAACACCAGTTAGCCCAGTCTTTGGCTCTTTATCTACTGGTATACCGCGACCATCATCATGTACTTCAACTGAACCATCAGCTTCTAAATTAATTTCGATTTTCTGACAATGCCCAGCTAACGCTTCATCAACTGCGTTATCAATTATTTCCCATAAACAATGCATAAGACCGCGAGAATCGGTGGTGCCGATATACATGCCAGGCCGTTTACGAACCGCCTCTAAACCTTCTAGAACTGATAAATCTTTAGCGGTATAACTACTTATGATTGCTGCAGAGGTACCATCATCTGCTTTTGCGCTCTTAGTTGCCACGGTTGGTAAGGTTATCGAGGCTTGTACCACCAACAGATGATCCGCGCCGAGATTGACCCGTATTTATGCCTAATTGATACAAAAATGAGATATTGACAACAAATTCTCAGTATTTGAGCAAAAAATTTACTTAATTGAAACCAAATTCCAAGCCGGGAATAAAGTATTCATGGTTTGATGTTCCCCTAGCAGTAAATATAAGAGAGGCGGCAAGGCAATGAGTAATCAGATAACAATGGAACAAACTCCATTGAATTCATTAGATCGATGTGATCGTTGCGGTGCCCAAGCCTATGTCCGGGCGATCTTAGTTTCAGGCGGTCAACTATTATTTTGTGCCCACCATGCAAAAACTTACGCTGAAGGTCTAAAGCCAGTTGTAGCTGCTATTCAAGATGAGAGTGAAAAGCTAGCTGAGCAAGCAGCTAATTAATCTGTAGTAAATCCAGCTTCGCGGTGGCTGCCATCGCAAAATGGCTTATCTTTTGATGCCCCGCATCGACATAGTGAAAAATCGGTTTTGCTCTCAGTTACATTTCCATCAGCATCCACAAAATCTACGGTGCCAGTTACTCTGATTGAAGCATTTTTCTTAAACTGCATCTTGATGTTATCGCTCATATTTTCTCCTATTTATTTAAGTGATTAATCTAGATAATCACGAAGTACTTGGGAACGAGATGGGTGGCGCAATTTAGACATAGTCTTAGATTCAATTTGGCGAATACGCTCACGAGTTACCCCGTAAACCTTGCCGATTTCATCTAAGGTTTTTGGCTGGCCATCGGTTAAGCCAAATCGCATTGCCACAACCCCGGCCTCACGCTCTGAGAGGGT
Organism: Actinobacteria bacterium BACL4 MAG-120820-bin23; assembly: GCA_001437855.1. Taxonomy (GTDB): domain Bacteria; phylum Actinomycetota; class Actinomycetes; order Nanopelagicales; family Nanopelagicaceae; genus Nanopelagicus. The sequence continues at coordinate 7,138 of LIBD01000007.1, forward strand.
ATCTAATACTGAGTGCAACTGCTCTTGTAATAATGTAAAGGAAACTGCATCCGCTGGCACAATCGCTTCGGAGTCTTCAATTAAATCACCAAACTCACTATCACCCTCTTCACCCAGAGGGGTATGAAGTGAGATTGGCTCCCGGCCATACTTTTGTACCTCAACCACTTTTTCTGGGGTCATATCTAACTCTTTAGCTAACTCCTCCGGTGTAGGTTCGCGGCCAAGATCTTGCAACATCTGCCGCTGCACACGAGCTAACTTATTAATAACCTCAACCATGTGTACTGGAATACGAATTGTTCTAGCCTGATCTGCCATCGCTCTGGTAATTGCCTGTCTGATCCACCAGGTGGCATAGGTTGAGAACTTATAACCCTTTGTGTAATCAAACTTTTCAACCGCACGAATTAATCCCAAGTTACCCTCTTGAATAAGATCTAAGAACAACATACCGCGTCCGGTATAACGCTTTGCTAAGGAAACTACTAATCGAAGGTTTGCCTCTAGTAGATGATTTTTATCTCGGCGACCATTTAATACAATTTGTTGGTACTCACGTTTTAACTTCTTATCCATCTTCTTATCATTTTTTAAGCGCTCATCGGCAAAAAGGCCAGCCTCAACAGATTGGGCCAGAGATACCTCAAGTTCGGCATTTAATAGCGGTACTCGGCCAATTAATTTTAAGTAATCCTTTACTGGATCTGCAGTTGCACCCGCAGTTAACACAGTTTGCGCAGGGGCGTCATCTTCCTCTGAATCTTTAAGTAGAAATGAGTTCGCTTCATTTTGTGACTCTTCGGCAACATTTACAACTCTAATCTCAGAGGCACCATCTTCTGCTGGTGTCTCCTCTTTCTCCTCAATTAAGCTATCTAAATCTTCTAACTCAGCCTCTTCTAACTCAACCTCTTCGCCATCAATTTTTACCTTAGCAATCTTTTCACCCTTACCAGATGCCGCAGCACTTGGCTTTGGCGCAGGGGGTGCAACCAAAGCTAACTCAATCTTCTTTAACATTCGATAAGGTGAGCCCAGTCCTGCCTTACGTAATTTTTCAACCTGCTTTGGCACAGTGGCCTCTAGCTCTCTAGCAATTAAAACTAGATCTTGATCAGCCTTTTTAACTATGCGATGAATATTTGTAATGCCTCTAGATTCCAACTCAGTTAAGACATTTTTCTGCTGAATAACTAAATCTTTAACCTTTAGAATCTGAGCAACATCTTTAGCCTCAAGATTAGTTTTTAATGGCACCTTTTCAACTTTTTTGGCAGGTTTACCTTTTTTTACTAAAGATTTTTTTACTAACTTCTTTTTTGCTGCAGGCTTACTCTTAGATTTACTAGCCTTTGCACCTTTTTTGGGCGCACGAGATACAGCCACAATTCATCCTTTGTTTTTGAAGTCTTTGCCGATGCGATTTATTTTAAACCGCCTGACTTCCTGGCTATATTATAAATTGTCCACAGGGGTAAATGCACATCCAAATTGATTAATTTGAGATTTTTGCCAGGTTGAGCGCATTTTTAATGATCTGACCCACAGTTTCGACTTCGATTAGGAAGCCGTCATGGCCAAATGGGGAGGAAATGGTGTGCAGGGTGGAAACCGATGGGGCCAGCTCTGCTATCTCCTGTTGCAACCTAGGTGGGAATAATCGATCATTATCGATCGAGACGATATGCATTGGCACCTTAACCTTAGAAAGGGCGGCTGCCACCCCGCCACGATCTCGGCCAACATCATGGGAGAGCATCGCCTCGGTTAATGAAATATAGGTATTAGCATCAAATCTTTTGGCCAACTTTTGTGCTTGATGATCTAGGTAGGACTCAACTGCAAACCGGCCCGTATCATCACCTTGTAACTCTCGACCAAAGCGAACATCCATCTCAGATTCAGTTCGATAAGTTAAGTGCGCAATCCTTCGAGCAATTCCCATACCTTCAGTTGGCCCCACACTTTGTTCATAGTAATCACCATTATTAAAGTGGGGATCACTCTTAATTGCTCTAATTTGAATTGTGGCCGAACCAATTTGATCACCAGTTGCAACTGCAGATGAGCCGATAGTGCAGATCGAACCAATTAAATTTGGGTGATCTATGGCCCATTCCAGACTTCGCATGCCACCTAAGGATGGACCAACCGATAATTGATACTTACTTACACCAATTTTTTTAGTAAAAGCTAGCTCTGCCGCCACCATATCTCTAATGGTCAGTGATGGAAATCTTGAGCCCCATCTTTTTCCATCTGGTGCTAAGGAGGCTGGACCAGTACTTCCTTGGCAGCCACCAATTACATTTGGACAAACCACAAAGTATTTATCAGTATCAAATGGCAGACCAGGCCCGACCATCTGTGGCCACCAACCATTAACATCTGCCCAGCCAGTTAAGGCATGGTTTACTAATATTGCATTATCACCTGTTGAATTTAATTTGCCCCAACTTTGATAAGCAATCGTAATATCAGGTAATACCTCACCTGACTCCAGCGCTAAATCACCAATTTTTAGAAATTGGCGATCACCGGGGTGATGGCCCTCTAGCCATGCCCCGGTAACTGCAGGATTAACCTTGCTCATTTTTACTGCTCGCTTTTTGTTAAGTTACGTAAATTACTTAGCTGCAGCGAATGCAGTTTCAAGATCTTTTTGAATATCTGTGACAGTTTCAATACCAACAGATAGTCGAACTAATCTTGGAGTAACACCAGCAGTTAACTGCTCATCTGGTGTTAATTGTGAGTGAGTGGTAGAGGCTGGGTGAATTGCCAAGCTTCGTACATCACCAATATTTGCCACATGAGAGTGAAGCTTTAGCGCCTCAATAAACTTCTTACCAGATTCAATTCCACCTTTAATTTCAAAAGATAGAACGGAGCTAGAGCCCTTTGGACAGTACTTAGTTGCCCACTTGTTCCACTTAGATGATGGCAAGGATGCGTAATTAACCTTTTCCACCTGTGGATGCTTTTCTAACCAAGTGGAGATCGCCTTAGCATTTTCAACATGTCGCTCCATACGTAGCGATAATGTCTCTAAGCCTTGGGCAAGTAGCCAAGCATTAAATGGTGAAACTGCGGCGCCAATATCTCTCAGCAGAGAGAGCCTAATCTTAAAGATGTAAGAAAGGTTTGCACCAAAGGCAGAGCCAACGCCAAGTGCTTGGGCGTAAACCAAGCCATGGTATGAAGGATCTGGCTGATTAAAATCTTTAAATCTATTTGGATACCTGGCGTAATCAAACTTTCCAGAGTCAACAATCGCGCCAACAATTGCTGTGCCATGACCAGATAGGAATTTAGTTGCTGAGTGAACTACTACATCAGCGCCCCACTCAATTGGCTTAATTAAATAAGGAGTTGCCACAGTGTTATCAACAATTAATGGCACCTCATTTTCATGGGCAATCTTTGCAATCGTTTCAATATCTAACACATCATTTTTTGGATTTGCAATCGTCTCACCAAAGAAAGCCTTAGTATTTGGCTTAACCGCTTTGCGCCAGCTCTCTGGATCCTCTGGGTTATCCACAAAGGTAACCTCAATACCAAACTTAGGTAATGTGTAGTGGAAAAGATTGTAGGTACCACCATATAAAGATGGTGATGAAACTATGTGATCACCGGCTTGAGCAACATTCATAATCGCATAAGCAGTCGCGGCAGATCCTGATGAAACAAGTAATGCTGCAACTCCACCCTCTAAGGCTGCGATGCGTTGTTCAACTGCATCTTGAGTTGGATTCATAATTCGGGTGTAAATATTTCCAAGCTCTGCTAAGCCAAATAGATCAGCAGCATGTTTGGTATCACGGAATTGGTAAGAAGTTGTTTGATACAACGGTAGAGCGCGAGCGCCAGTTGTTGGATCTGGAACTTGACCAGCATGGATTTGTTGGGTTTCAAATGAGTAAGTCAACGTAGCCTCCTTGGTTTAAGGGGATCGAAAATTAGATAGGGATAACCCCTAATTTTTCTTTTAGCGATCCACGCTTATCGATTACGCCTTGCAATCGATCTGGTCCTCACCCGGAGCACCCCACCGTGGTGGAGGGTTGCCGCTCAGTTAGCCGGGGCTTGAAACTGAGACTCATGACCTTAAGGAGAAAAATACTAGAGATTATGCGCCTTCGCAACTGCATCGTAGTAAATCTTGCCGGCATGCACATTTAATCCCTTAGCTAAGCCAGCATCATCTGCGGTTGCTTTTTCCCAGCCCTTATTTGCCAAGGTTAAGCCATATTTAATGGTGGCATTTGCTAAGGCAAAGGTGGCGGTGGCTGGAACTGCCCCTGGCATATTTGCTACACAGTAAAAAATTGAGTTATGCACTTTGTAGGTTGGATCTTGATGTGTGGTTGGCTGTGAATCTTCAAAGCAGCCGCCTTGATCAATTGCCACATCAACTAATACTGAGCCTGGCTTCATCTTTGCCACCAACGCATTTGAAACTAACTTTGGCGCTTTAGCGCCACGAACAAGTACGGCGCCAATTACTAAATCAGCTTTTATCACCTCATTTTCAATATCAAATGCACTTGAGGCAATAGTTTTAACGGTGCCTGAAAATAATTGATCTATCTTTGCTAATCGCTTTAAATCTAAATCTAAAACACTCACATCCGCTCGCATGCCATGGGCAATCGTGGCTGCTGCCACGCCAACAACGCCGGCTCCAATTACTACTACCTTGCCCGGTCTAACACCTGGTACACCCCCAAGTAATACTCCCCGGCCGCCCCGGCTTGCCTCTAATGCTGCTGCTCCTACCTGCACACTCATTCGCCCTGCTACCTCACTCATTGGCGCAAGCAGTGGCAATGAGCCGTCCACCTCAATAGTTTCATAGGCAATTGCGGTGATACCAGAATCAATTACCGCTTGGGTGCAAGCTTTATTAGCAGCTAGGTGTAGGTAGGTATAAAGAATTTGTCCCTTACGCATTCTTTTATACTCAACCTCAATTGGCTCCTTTACCTTTTGAATTAAATCAGCTTTTTGCCAAATCTCATCGGCTAAATCAATAATGCTAGCGCCAGCGGTTACATACTCTTGATCTGAAATAGCAGAGCCAAGACCAGCATTTTTTTCAACTAATACTTTATGGCCGGCCGCTACATAGGCATGCACACCAGCTGGGGTGGCGGCAACTCTAAACTCATTATTTTTTAACTCTTTAGGAATACCAATTATCAATTTACGCTCTTACCCACTTCTCTAATCAACACTGATTAAGTAATTAAATACTACTGCCAAATAATGTGGCACAAATCCGTGGGTGCAGCTCGGCTCGCATTGCGGCAAAACTACTACTTGGCCAGGCGGCGCTGAAAACTCTGCGCAGCAAAAGGGCTAAGGGGTAATTTGGGCAATCACCGATCGCCCGATCTAGTGCGTTCTCTGCCAGCTGACTCTCAGCAGATTCATAGGCACAGGCGGCAAAGATGCAGGCCACCGGTGCGATAAAGCCAGTTGGTGCGTAATTACTTAACCAATACCAAAGGTTAAATAACTTATCCTTATTCTCATTATTTACTAACCCCATTGCATAATCTCTAACCTGTAAATCTTTAAATCTAACTAAGACGGTAGCAATTAATTGATTATCTACTACCGCCCCAAACTCGATAAACTCGGCCACTAATTGATTTACCGCTAACGCACCTGCTCGCTGAAGTGTGAGTACATCATCTACTTCATAATTTATTTCAGATATTTGATTGATTTCATCTTCGAGTAATAAGTTATTTTCCATAGGGTAAGGCTGGCAAATAATCTACTGGCGTGGGTAAGTAAAATTATTAATTGTGGATTACTGGATAAATCTAGCTTGCGCACTTACTACATCTAGTTTGGTTGAAATACTCTGAGTAATTGCATTACCTTTAATTGGGGTAGTCACCCCATTAACACTCCAAGTGCCAGTCCAAGTAATCTTTAAATTAACTAGGTAGTTGCCAGCTTTTTTATAGGTATGAGTAATTGGCCCAATTGGATATGGGGCGCCAGCAAATCTACTTATCTCAAAACCACCATCGCCATAACTCCAGGTAAATGTGGGGGTTAGATTTACATAAACCACTACATCTAAAATCGGCACCAGTGCGGTAAATCGAGTTGGGGTTTGACTCCAAAAATAGATCGGAATATTAACTAGTGGATCTACCCCTGGTTGATAATTAATATCACCAACTGGCAACATTTTTATTAAGCGATCAGATAAAGATGCGGTGGTTGGTTTTTTACCTGCTGCTACCTTTTTAATAATTGGTTTAGTAGCCGGTTTAGTTGCCGGTTTAGCTGCCGGTTTAGCTGCCGGCTTACTTGTTGGCTTACTTGTTGGCTTTGGCGCCGGCTTAGCAGAAGGCAGTGCTAATAATTTTGGCACCTTAGTTACTGGTTTAGCTACCTTTGGCGCAGCCGGCTTACTGATTGGTTTACTAATCGGTTTTGAGATTGATTTTGGCACAGATTTTGCGCCCGGTTTTGCAGCTCCTTTTTGCGCAGTAATTATTAATTGATTATTAGAGGTAAAAACATCTACGCAGGTTTTATCAATACAGCCAGCAGAGTATGCGCTCTGATTGACTGTGATTAAAAAACCAAAGCTAAGGATAATAAGTTTTGTAATTTTGATTATCGAATTTGAATTAATTGCCATACCCCATCTCGTTTTGCCACTACAAATTGATTTGAGATCTCAGAGCCACTCCAGATCTGCTGCTGGCCACCATTTTTTTCAATCTTGGTTAGGGCGGCGCGATGTATTACTACATCAAATACTTTTTGATCCGGTCTATCAGAATTTATAAGCACTTTAATCAACTTATATCCCTGCCCCCGCAAAGATGCGTTGGTAAAAAGGCTGGCTAGGCGGGATGAGATATCTAAACAAGCGCACTCAGCAGCTGCTGCTTGGTTTAGCTTTGATAAATCCCCACCTAGTGCCAAATTTAAGCTATCTACATAATTAATGATTGGCTCAATGGCTGCTGGCTCCACCGCTGGTAGTAGGGAGAGATCATTTTCTTCCCTCTGATCTAACCTAACTTGATCTGAATTAACTTGATCTGAATTTACACCGCTAATCTCCATCGCCCCATGCGCTCTAGCGCAGGCAGATAAGAGCAGTGGCAGTGTCAGGATTAATAGTGCTCGCCTTAAGCTCATGGCGATAATCTAAATAAATTTTAAAATCTCTGCTTAAAGATGAGAGTAAATATGTGAATTACTACTGGGTGTGTAAAACTACCCTTATGGCACACCGAGATGGCGATGGTTGGATTGAATGTAATTGCGGTGGTAAGCATTGGGGATTACATGGCGCAGCCGGCTTATTACTAATTAGAGATAAAACCATCTTGATGCAACACCGAGCTCCTTGGGTACACAACGGCGATACCTGGGGAATTCCAGGTGGCGCCCGGGATTCTCATGAGAGCCCAGTGCAAGCAGCAATCAGAGAGGCCCGTGAAGAGATTGGTATCTTTGAAAAAGATTTAACGCCAGGTGAGATATTTATTGATGATCATGGGGTGTGGAGCTATCACACAGTAATTGCAAATGCCCACAAAGAGTTAGTTGCCCATGAAGCAAATGATGAGTCCAAGGAGGTGGCTTGGATACCACTTGATGATGTGGTTAAGAAAAATCTACACCCCAGTTTTGCAAATACTTGGCCACAACTTTTAGTAAAGTTAAAAGCGCTTTAATCGCCGGTTTTCTCTGGCCTGGCTTTATATTGTTGATCTAATCTAGAAAGTGCCTCTTTAATTATCGCCCCATCATGGGTGCGATAAAAAGCTGGCATTGAGTTTAAAAGAATTGAGCCATACCGTTTATTTACAATTCGAGAATCTAATATCGCCACCACTCCCCGATCATCTAGGGAGCGAATTAATCTGCCCGTACCTTGGGCAAGTAGGAGTGCTGCCCGTGGCAATGAGATCTGCATAAAGCCAGAGCCACCAGATTGATCTGCTTGCGCAGCTCTAGCAGCTAGCACTGGTTCATCTGGCCGTGGAAATGGAATTCGATCAATCGCAACTAATGTGCAGGCCGGGCCGGGCACATCAATACCTTGCCAAAGTGAGATTGTGCCGAGCAAGGTGGCAGATTCATCTTTAGCAAACTTTTCAACTAATGGCCCAACTGCATCCCCTCTTCGTTGGGTAATAATTGGCAGCTTTAACTCCGCTAAAACTTTTCTTAAATGCTCATCAGCTGCCTCAACTGCTTTCCAAGATGAAAACAATGCCAAGCACCGGCCCCCGGCGGCTTGAATTAACTCTCCCAACTCAACTAACACTTGATGTGAGATGCCATCCCTAGTTGGTTCTGGTAGATCCTTTGGTAGATATAACATTCCTTGGTTTGCAAAATCAAAGGGTGAGCCCACATCTAAGATCTGCAGATTTGCCGGATCCATACTCTGCTGATCAGGCTCCTGATTATTATCCCCAATCGCTTCAGCGATATCTTCATCCTCAGCTAATTTTTCATTAACTACAAAACCAATACTTTTAGCGATTGCATCAAAGGATTTGCCCACAGTTAAGGTGGCGCTGGTGGCAATAACTGGGGTCTTACTTAATAGATTTTTGCGCAACACATCAGAGACTGAAAGTGGGGCAAGGTAGAGGGTAGAAAAATTTGGCTCAAACCAAAGCACATGTGTGCTGCCTGGCTTTAATAACTTAGTAATAGTTTGATTAATCTCATTTAGCGCACCCTTTACCCGAGCTCGCTCTGCCATAGTATTTGGATCAATAATCTGCTCATCAGCTGAAATCAATTGCAATACGGCAGCGGTTGCCTCCTTTACCTTTCGCATCCCGGCCTCTAACTCTTTGGGCACCTGCTCTAATTTGCCCAACTTAGCTGTATCTAGCTTTACATCCAGGGCGTACTCCTCAACTGACTTAGTAAATTTCTCACTGGCTTTAACCAAGCCATCACTTACCTTTGCTGGCATATGTTTTCTGGCCATTACCGCTGCCCTACTTACTCTGGCCGCAGTTAACTCCTCAGTTACCGCACCTGTGGTGCGATCTGAAAACTCATGTGCCTCATCTAAAACAATTGCATCCCGCTCTGGCAAGATCGGATGTGAATCAACAATCTCAATGGCTAACAGTGTGTGGTTGGTGACCACAATATCTGCCGCTTGCGCCTTTGCCTTTGCTAACGCAGCAAAACACTTAGCTCCAGATGGACACTCATCTGCGCCAATGCACTCGCGGCCAGAGACTGAGGCTGCCTGCCAAACTCTGCGATCAACATCGGGGGCATCATCTCGATCACCAGTAGCGCCCGTTGATTGCGCCCAAGCGCGTAATCGTTTGGCATCGGATTCTAAGTATGAAACATCTAATATCTCCTGCGCCTCTGGATCTGAGGCTGAGTTATTTAATTTTTGCAGGCAGATGTAATTTCCTACGCCCTTATAGATTGCAAATGAGATATCTCGATTTAACTCTTTTTCTAATGCCGCCTTTATCTTTGGCAGATCCCGCTCAACTAGTTGGCGCTGTAAGGCAAGAGTTGCAGTTGCCACTAAAACTTTTTTGCCATGAACTAAGGCTGGTACTAAATACGCTAAGGATTTTCCAGTGCCAGTGCCTGCTTGAACTAAGAGATGGTGTCGATTATTTAATGCATT
>LIBD01000008.1 GCA_001437855.1 Actinobacteria bacterium BACL4 MAG-120820-bin23
CAAACTCTTTAAAATTTGATACCTTTTTGCTAAATACAAAATTTAAAAATCGTAGTTTCTCACTTGCTGAACCAATTTTATTTGATAATGATCCCAATGAATATCCGATGTTTAGATTTAAATCATCAATTCTTATCTTGCTTGATATTTTTTTAAAATCTAATTGATTAATGACTCCACTCTTTACCACCTGTGGGTACTTTGGGTTAATGACTTGAAAACCTCGATCGCAGATATATCCATCAACTACATCACTTTTAACTCTGCCACCAACCTGATTGGTTGCTTCAAGCAAGAGTACAGATTTGCCAAACTTCTCTAATTTTCTACTTGCAGTTAAGCCTGATAAGCCAGCACCAATAACGATGCAATCAAAATCCATGCTATCTAAATGATATTTCTCGCGCCTTGTCGATAATTTCAGCCACACTAAGAGCTTCATCAGTAGTGACGGGCCAAACTCCTCCGGACAGAGCTTGTTTAACCTGTATATAAAATAATGAATAATTACCATCAATACTTGGGTAGGAAATTACTTTATCTCCAAGGTGTAAAAATGCCTCACTCTTTGTACTTTCTGACCACTGGCCACCCTTTGGATACTTACCACTTTTTAAAAGTGGCTCTTGCGGATCTAAATCATTAATAATCAATGAACCCTTATCGCCAGTGACTCTAATTCTTGGCCCTGGTGCGCCGTTAATGGCACTTGCTGAAAGATAGGAGTCAACACCACTTTCGTGTTTTAAAACTAAAGTTATGTCGTCATCAGATCCTCCTCTTATAGAACGAACTGATGATGTAATTAGCTCTGCTGGACCAAACCAATCGAGCGCGGTCGATACCAAATGGGGCTGGAGATCCAAAAGATTGCCGCCACCTTCACTTGCTGTCTGGCTCTCGCGCCAGGACCCAGGGGTTAAATCTGGTTTAAATCTTTCAAATCTTGAATCAAGTCTAAAAATATTGCCTAAGGTTCCCTCTTTAATAATTTTCTTAATAGTCAAGGCATCGCTATCCCACTTACGATTGAAATACGTTGTAACGGGAACATTTACCTGCTTTGAGAAGTCAACAATTTCTTTAGTCTCTTTAAGCGTTCGTCCCATTGGTTTATCAACTACAACTGGCACACCCGCTTTTAGCCCAGCTATTGCTTGAAAGGCGTGTGCATTATTTGCAGATGCCACAACTAAAAGATCTAGATTTAACTTAAGTAACTCTTCAATACTTTCCACCACGCTAATCTCAGGAAAATCTGAAATAGCAGCTGCTTTGCGATCTGACTTTGTAGTAAGTGCGCCTACCACTTCGAAATCAGCTGCCTTAAGTAAGGGTGCATGAAAATAACGCCCAGCTAGGCCATATCCTGCAATACCAACCCTAGGCGCCATTATGGAACAGTACTACTTTATATTTTCATACTGCAATTTAGATGGCCACCAAATCTTTGGACCAATTACATGCACTAGCGCAGGCACTAATAGGGATCGAACAATGATTGTGTCTAGGAGTACGCCAAAGGCAACTGCAAAGCCTAATTGCGCTAAGAAAACTAGCGGTAAGACACCAAGCACGGCAAAGGTAGCTGCCAGAACTATTCCAGCTGAAGTGATCACGCCACCTGTCACAGTTAACCCTTTGATAACACCTTTTTTTGTACCAAGTTTTATAGATTCTTCTCTTACTCTTGTCATCAGGAAAATGTTGTAGTCAATGCCTAACGCCACTAGGAATATGAAGGTAAATAGTGGAAAGGAAGCATCGGCTCCTGCAAAATTAAATACATGCTCAAACACTAATTGGCAAACACCTAAAGTTGCCATAAATGAAAGCACAACTGTTAGTAGTAATAATACCGATGCCACAATACTTCTAAGCAGTAATCCTAGGATTATTCCAATTATCACTAAGACCACTGGAATAATTATTCGATTATCCTGTCTGGAGGCTACATCTGTATCGTATTGAACAGCTGTGCCACCTCCAACCAAAATTTCCTTATCAACTGCCTGCACAGCTTCTCGAATTACTGGAATCGTATTTCTAGCCTCAACAGAATCTGGTGTCACTTTTAAAGTAGCGTTGAGTAATACCTTCCCTTCCACAACCTTTACCGGTGGCGTAGGTAGGCCAGGAATTCTCTGCCCAGCAACTACTGGTTCAACCGAAGAAATATTCTCGACAGTAAGTAGTGCAGCCGTAGCACGAGCTACATCATCCTGCTTAACAACTATTTCAACTGGCGAGCCTTCTCCACTTGGAAAGTGCTCTCCCAATCTTTCTAAACCAATTACCGAGTCAGTTTTTTTAGTAAAGGCCTCAGTATTTGCAAGTCCATCAGCTTTTAAGGTGAAAGAAAAGCCGGCAAAGACTGTCAATATGAGTGCCGTAGAGATCCAAATTCTCTTTGGATTTCGTTCAACTGCATTACCAATCTTTGCCCAGGTACCACTTAACTGCTCATCGACATCATCAAATCTTGGAATCTTTGGCCAAAATATCCATCGACCAAAAACTACTAATAGAGCTGGTAAAAAGGTCAACACCGTTAACATGGATGCAGCCACGCCAATTGCACCTACTGGGCCTAATCCACGATTTCCAGATAAGTCACTTAACAATAAAACTAGCAAGCCAGCAATAACTGTTGAACCAGATGCCAATATTGGCTCAAATACACCACGCAATGAGACTCTCATTGCCTCATATCGAGATTCATGATGATGTAACTCTTCTCGGTATCTTGCAATAAGTAAGAGTGCGTAATCGGTTGCAGCTCCTAATACCAAAACTGAAAGAATTCCTTGGGATTGCCCATTTAGATCCAATAAATCAGCCTTTGCTGCAAAGTAAACAATTGTGCCAGCAAGTGAGAGTGCGGTAATGGCTGAGAAAAGTGGCAAGATCCAAAGTAGTGGAGATCTATAGACAACAATTAATATGATTGAAACTACTGACAAAGTTGTCAGTAATAAGGTTGAATCGATTGATCCAAAAGCACCGAATAAATCAGCAAAAATTCCCCCAAAGCCGGTGACATGAGTGGTTAACTCTTGGGCTTCAAAGTTCTTCTTTAAATCCTCGCGCATAAAATCTACCAACAAAGATAATGTAGGTTTTTCTTCAACCCGCTGCTCAATTATCTCCGAACTCAAAGAGATATTTACGAGTGCAGCCTTTCCATCCGCAGACGGAATTGCTTGAATTGGAAAGCCTGGGACAAAGTAGGTAGAAAGTGGTTTGCCAGTTTCTGGTAATACTTCATTTCCAATTCGATCTAGATAATTTTGAATTTTTGCCAAGTTTGCTGGGTTTGTTGCCGGATTAATATCACCTAGGAATAAAAGTAAGGTTGGAATTTGATCATTATCGCTATCAGAGAATTTAACTGTGATTTTGCTAGCTAAAGTCGATTCGGCGCTATCTGGTAAAAATGCTGCATTATCATTTTCTTGAACTGTCGAAAGTTTTCCAAAGGTCGGACCCGCCACAGATGAGATTCCAAGCCAAGCGATAATCACGACGATCGCTAGCCAAAGTGGCTTACGCCCTTTTACTGTGCTTTTTGCTTTACTTTTTCCGACCATGGGTTTAGCAGCCTTTCTAATAACTTAAGTAGGTAAGGGGTGAAATCTATCAGCGATGCCATTTTGCTCACACCAACTAGCGATACTGGGCGTCTTCTTTAGCCAAATATTCACCCAGCAATTAGGCTTGCCCTGTGAATTCAATCATGACCATTAATAGATCACTACACGTTGATCAATTAGGGGTAATTGATTATCTGCAAGCTTGGCAGTTGCAAAAGGATATTCATGAAAAGGTTATCTCTGGTCAATCTCCAAACACTTTGTTATTACTTGAGCACCCCTCGGTTTATACCGCAGGCCGACGAACCGAGTTATCTGATCGACCAGTCGATGGCACAGCAGTGATAGATGTTGATCGCGGTGGAAAAATTACCTGGCATGGCCTTGGTCAATTAGTTGGCTACCCAATAATCAAATTAAAAAATTCAACTAATGTTGTTGGCTTTGTAAGAGAGTTAGAAAATGCCTTAATTCAGGTTTGTAGCGAGTTTGGAATCCAAGCTCAAAGATATTGTGAGCGCAGCGGTGTTTGGATACGAGATGCAAAAGGTGATCGGAAGATTGCAGCAATCGGTCTTCGGGTAGCTAAAGGAGTCACAATGCATGGCTTTGCGCTAAACGTTAACCCAGATCTTTCCGCCTATGACCAAATAATTCCTTGTGGAATTTTGGATGCCAAAGTTACATCTTTGTCAGTTGAGCTAAATAGACCAATTTCAATTTCAGAGGTGATGCCAATTTTACAAAAACATATTAATCCAATGCTAGAAAGAGTTTGCTTATGAGCATTGAGCCAGCCGGTCGAAAACTTCTTAGAATTGAAGCTCGAAATTCTCAAACTCCCATTGAAAGAAAGCCAGAGTGGATTAAGACACGAGCAAATATGGGTCCGGAGTACACAAAACTTCGATCATTAGTAGCGGCTGAGGGACTTCATACTGTTTGCCAAGAAGCAGCATGTCCAAATATTTTCGAATGTTGGGAAGATAGAGAAGCAACTTTTTTAATTGGTGGCGAGGCTTGCACCAGAAGATGCGATTTTTGCAACATCGATACTGGAAAGCCAAAGCCTCTAGATCGAGATGAGCCAAGACGAGTTGCGCAGTCAGTTCAAAAGATGAATTTGAAGTATGCAACGATAACTGGAGTTGCGAGAGATGATTTAGATGATGAAGGAGCTTGGCTATACGCCGAAACTATTTCACAAGTTCACGCATTAAATCCAGGGGTCGGTGTTGAAATGTTGGCTCCTGATTTTAGTGGGCATGCTCACCTACTGAATCAGGTATTTGAAACTAGACCTGAAGTTTTTGCACATAACTTAGAAACTGTGCCAAGGATTTTTAAACAGATCCGCCCAGCATTTAGATATGAAAGGTCGTTAGATGTTATTACGCAAGCTAGGGATTTTGGCCTGATCACAAAATCTAATTTGATTCTAGGTATGGGAGAAAGCAGGCAAGAGGTTACTCAAGCACTTAAAGATCTTCGCTCTGCTGGCTGTGACCTAATTACAATTACCCAATACCTTCGCCCTTCGGCAAAACACCACCCAGTTCTTAGGTGGGTTAAGCCAAATGAGTTTGTAGAGTTAAACCAAGAGGCTTTAGATATTGGGTTTCTTGGCGTTATGAGTGGTCCATTGGTACGTTCTAGCTATAGAGCAGGCCGTTTGTATAACCAGGCAATGGCTGCCCGAGCAATTAAATAAGGAGAGAAAATGTTTGGACGCAAAAAGAAAAAAGAAGCACAAGCAAAAGCGGGTGCACCTGGAAAACAATCTCAATTAGCAGTTGTTAAAGATGCTTATCGGTTAGTTAAAAAAGATTCACCACTTGCAGTATTTTGGTGCCTACTAGTTTTTGTTTTGATCCTTACATTTGGTGTAATTATTGGATACAACCTTGATCATCCAATCTATGCTGGATTTCTCTCACTCCCACTTGCATTCTTAGCAGCCTTTTTCCTTTTTACTCGATATGCCAATACCGCAGCTTTTTCTTCAATTGAAGGTCAGATTGGCGCTGGCGCGAGTGTATTGATGTCAATGCGAAGAGGTTTTCTTACTACTCCGGCGGTAAATGTTAATCGTAATCAAGACATGGTCCATCGGGTATCAGGTAAAGCTGGCATTATTCTAGTTGGCGAAGGTGGTTTTGGAGTTAAATCTTTAATCCTGGATGAAAAACGTAAAATGGAAAGATTTTTATCTGGCGTACCAGTAACTGAAGTTATTGTTGGTGATGGCGAAGGTCAGGTTTCAATCCGTAAGTTACAAAAACACTTA
Source organism: Actinobacteria bacterium BACL4 MAG-120820-bin23 (assembly GCA_001437855.1). Taxonomy (GTDB): domain Bacteria; phylum Actinomycetota; class Actinomycetes; order Nanopelagicales; family Nanopelagicaceae; genus Nanopelagicus. The sequence goes on from LIBD01000008.1 coordinate 5,881, forward strand.
AAAAAATTACCAAAGAAATTAAGTACCGTTCAGCTTAGAGAGGTACGAGCACGGGTTAAATCTGTTGGTGGCTTAAATATACCTATGCCAAAAGGACCTATGCCCACTAATATCAGAATGCCAAGAAGGTAATCTCTGCTAGTAAAGCTCTCTTACCGTCTGGCTATTAGTGAAATGATTATGAAGCGCCCTGCCATCCTTTGTGAATACTGCCGGAAGTACCATACATATTAGTAATGTTCTTAGGGCGACTTGCTTTGCGGAAATTCTAGTTTGATCAGGATAGCTAAGTACTTTAACGCCCATAATTCGCTGGCCAGCGGAGGCTTGAAATAAAGTGGTAAACAAAGTTACCTCCAAATAAAATACAAGCAGTGTATTAAAATCACTATCAAAAAATAGATATGGTCCAATCAGACCAGCAATCAATCTAGACATCGTCCAGTCAATTATTAGGGCGATGACCCGCCTTAATAATGTGGCCTCTGGCAGTAATTGGGTCTCTCCTTGCCAATTCATGCGGGTAACCCTATCTCCTAGCCGAGGTAGGAAACATGGCTGTAACACAGGCTTTACTACTTTTTCACTATTTTCTACTAGGTTTTACCCATCTGAAGCGGTGCAATGTGGCCCTACTTTCAGCACTTTAGCAAACGGGAGAAAAGATGTTTAAAAACTCATCTGAGATCTTTGATTACATCAAGAAAAATGATGTGAAGTTGATCGACGTAAGATTTATAGATCTACCTGGTATTCAACACCACTTTAACGTTCCAGTTGAATCTTTTGACGAGAGCGTATTTACAGATGGACTAATGTTTGATGGCTCTTCAATTCGAGGATTCCAATCAATTCATGAATCAGATATGAAACTTCTACCAGTTCCATCATCTGCCTATCTTGATCCATTCCGTAAAGAGAAAACATTAATAATTATTTTCTCAGTACATAATCCAAGCGATAACTCTGCATACTCCCGAGACCCTCGTGGCATTGTGGCAAAAGCAGTTGAGTTTATGCGCTCGACTGGAATTGCAGATACTGCATTTTTTGCACCAGAGGCTGAGTTCTATGTATTTGATCGAATCAGATTCTTAACTGGAATGAATCAAGCTTTCCATCATATTGAGTCTTATGAGGGTGCTTGGAATACTGGAATTGAAGAGGATGCTGATGGCACTCCAAACCGTGGATATCGCACCAGAATTAAGGGTGGTTACTTCCCAGTTTCACCAACAGATCAATTTGCAGATCTGCGTGATGAAATGGTGATGAATCTTGGCAAAGTAGGTCTACTTGTTGAGCGAGCCCACCATGAAGTTGGAACTGCTGGACAAATGGAAATTAATTACCGCTTCAGCGATATTTTGACTGCTGGAGATGAATTAATGAAATTTAAATACATCATTAAGAACACTGCTTGGGAAGCTGGTAAAACGGCAACATTTATGCCAAAACCATTATTTGGTGACAATGGCTCTGGAATGCATGTTCACCAATCGCTTTGGAAAGATGGCAAACCACTGTTCTGGGGAGATGGCTATGGCGATCTATCAGATACTGCACGTTGGTATATCGGAGGCTTGCTAAAGCATGCGCCATCACTGTTAGCGTTTACCAACCCAACAGTTAACTCTTACAAAAGATTAGTACCAGGGTATGAAGCACCAGTTAATTTGGTTTACTCTGCTAGAAATCGATCTGCATGTATCCGTATTCCAATTACTGGATCAAATCCAAAGGCAAAGCGAATTGAATTCCGTTGCCCAGATCCATCATCTAATCCATACCTAGCATTTGCAGCGATGTTGATGGCTGGTATAGATGGAATTCAAAACAAGATCGAACCACCAAAGCCAGTTGATAAAGATCTATATGAATTAGAAGGAGCAGAGGCAGCAGCAATTCCTCAGGTTCCTGGATCATTAGATGCGGTACTGGATAATCTTGAAAAAGATAATGAGTTCTTAACTCGCGGCGGTGTATTTACCAAGGACTTAATTGATACCTGGATTGACTTTAAGCGCAAGCAAGAGGTGGATTACGTCAGGTTACGTCCACATCCAGCAGAGTTTGAGCTGTATTACGATCTATAAAAATAAGCATAAAAAACGCCTCGGTCTCTGGGGCGTTTTTTATTTATCCTAGATTTCTGCGTCGATATGAGTAAATTGCAAAAAATATTCCAGAGGCAATAAAAGCTGCTGAGGCTATGTAAATAGTAAGTGGAAAATCTGTTGTTGGTTCCTGCTTGATTGAATCAACCTCAGTACTTTGTTCTTCAGAAAAATTGAAAATGAATTCACCCTCAACTGGATGCCCATCAGCTGAAACCACACGGTAGAAGACCAAAACCGGCCCCTTAACCTCATTTGACGTTAAAGATACTGAGATAACATTTTCATTTATAACCTCATCATCTTGGCTAACTTGATCCCCAAGTGAGTTATTTATGACAACGAAATTTGATTTTTCCTGACCAATATCTACCAATGCTTGATCAAACTCTAATTTCACCTGGCTAGGCCAAGTATTAAGTGTTACCCCAACCTCCGGAGTAGATGAGATTAACCTGGTGTGAGCCGACGCCCCTTGCGGGGTGAGGAAAGCGGCAATTATCAAAGCTAGCAGGGCGGCTATTGGCATACGGCTGGATCCCATGATTTAAGGGTAGCAACATCTATTGCGAATCTTTACAGATGCGAATCGTTTGCATTAACCTAGGCTTATGCATATCCCTGATGGTTTTATCGATATTCCTACCTCAGCTGCATTTGCGGCAGCCTCCTCCGTTGCGGTTGCTGGCGCGGTTAAGGGAGCTAGAAAACAGTTAAGTGAGCAAAGCGCACCACTTGCTGGACTTACTGCGGTATTTATCTTCGCAGTTCAAATGCTCAATTTCCCAATAGCTGCCGGTACCAGCGGTCACTTAATTGGTGCCGCACTTGCAATGGTTTTGGTGGGGCCATATGCAGCAACCTTGGCACTTGTTGTTGTCTTGATTATTCAAGCTTTTCTATTCGCCGATGGCGGATTAACCGCTCTTGGCTTAAGTATTTTTAATATGGCAGTAATTAGCGTCTGGGTTAGCTTTATAGTCTTTATGATTCTAAAAAAGATCCTGCCTAAGAAGAAATCCTGGTTAGTAGTGGCAACTTTTATTTCAGCACTTATCTCAGTGCCAGCAGCAGCGATTGGATTTGTAATTCAATATGCAATTGGCGCAAATGCAACTTTTTCAGTGGGAACTGTTTTAAATGCAATGGTTGGCTCTCATATTTTAATTGGAATTGGTGAAGCAATAATTACGGCTCTAACAGTTAGCGCAGTCCTAGCAAGCCGCTCAGATCTAGTTTTTGGTTGGGATAGTAAAAACAGCCCACTAGAAATAAGGTCATAGATCATGAAAATTTCAAACCGTAAATTTTTTGCTAGCGCAATCCTGATTAGCGCCATTCTCGCTGGAGGTGTTTCATTCTACGCATCTTCATCCCCAGACGGATTAGAAAAAGCAGCCAAGGATGTGGGTTTCATTGAAACTGCTAAAGATCATTCCTTTGGTGATTTTACTTTAGCTGATTACGGTTTCAAAGGTCTTGAGAATGCCCGCCTATCAGTTGGATTTGCTGGCCTAATTGGCGTTGCTACGACTGCACTAATAGCTATGGGCTTGTTTAGGTTGATCCGAAAGAAAGCGCCGAATAAAAATCAATAAAATAGAGAATAGCGAAAAATCAGACCATCATCATGGTCATGATGTTGGTGAGCGGCTCTACCTGCACCGCCACTCTATAGTTCACCAAATTCCAGCACATATTAAAATTGTGGCTGGCCTACTTTTTATTATTGTGGCCGTATCCACCGATATCTCAAATTGGCCAGCCTTTGTCGCCTTCTTTTTAATGATTATTACCGTTACTCAAATTGCTAAGCTGCCGATCACCACTGTGGCTAAAAGATCTCTAATTGAGATTCCTTTTGTATTTTTTGCACTTTTGATGCCATTTTTTGGCACAGGCGAAAGATTTGAGATTGGTTCATTAAATCTATATCGAGATGGCTTACTAGCTGGCGCTAGCATCGTTGCAAAGGGCACTTTAGGAATTTTGGTGGCAATAAATCTTTCCGCAACCACTACTGCCAGAGAGATTTTGCGAGGACTTGAGATTCTTAAGCTGCCGACTCCTATGGTCCAAATAGCCTCTTTTATGCTGCGCTACATAAATGTGGTCAATGACGAGATGCAAAGAATGGCAGTTGCTCGATCTGCTAGAGGATTTGAAGCAACCGGAGTGAGGCAGTGGCCAGTTTTAGCTACGGCAGCTGGTGCACTATTTATTAGATCTTATGAGCGAGGTGAACGTGTTCATCTTGCGATGATTGCCCGCGGATATCAAGGTGATCTACCAAAAGAGGCACAAATTCCAAATAACCCTAGATATTGGGTGATCTCACTTTGCGTTCCATTTTTTGCCTTAGTAATTTCGATTCTTAGTTAATGGTTAGGATAAATCAGTGATGCAGACAAATGATTCTTTAGTAATTGAAGAGTTAGCTTTTGCATATCCAGATGGCAATCAAGCATTGTTTGGTGTGAATCTAAAAATTAAACAAGGTGAAAGAGTTGCCTTGCTTGGTCCAAATGGTGCTGGTAAAACCACTTTGATTTTGCACTTGAATGGAATTTTAGCCTCTGGCCATGGCAAGGTTTTTGTTGCCGGAAAATTGGTGGACAGCACCGATAAAGCGGCGCTGAAGCAGATTAGATCTAAGGTTGGAATCGTTTTTCAAGATCCAGATGATCAATTATTTATGCCTACCGTAGGCCAAGATGTGGCATTTGGTCCGTACAACATGGGGTTGCGAGATAGTGAATTAGATAAGGTTGTAGAAGATTCACTTTCCTTAGTTGGAATGCTTGAGTATAAAGATCGTCCACCACATCACTTATCATTTGGCCAACGTCGACGAGTAGCTGTCGCAACTGTATTAGCTATGAAGCCAGAGATTCTAGTTTTAGATGAACCCTCATCAAATTTAGATCCAGCCAGCCGGCGTGAACTAGCTGATATTTTAAGATCTCTAAATATCACCATGATTATGGTGACCCATGATCTGCCATACGCTAACGAATTATGTGAAAGAGCATTAATACTTTCAGGTGGGGTAATTGCAGCCGATGGAAAAACCTCTGATTTACTTAAAGATAGCGCGCTACTAAAAAAACATAGATTAGAGTTGCCGGTCGGGTTTACCCTTTAATCAACATATAGATCGTTTATAAATTCTTTTGTACCAGGAACAACTGCATACTTATCCAAATCAGTTATACCCTCACTGGCTAAAACTTCATCATCTATAAAGAAGTTTCCGCTGCACTCTTTTCCAGCACGATTTAAAATTATGTAGGCAGAATCTGAAATAATCTCTGGGGTACGACAAAAGGCAGTATCAATACCTGGAATCATCGCTAAAGCAGCAGTATCAATGGCTGTTCTTGGCCATAGCGCGTTAACTCCAATTCCATCTTGCTTTAATTCTTCGGCTAAACCTAGAACGCACATACTCATTCCATACTTTGCCATTGTGTAAGCCAGATGTGGTTTAAACCATTTTCCTTTCATAGAAAGTGGTGGTGAAAGCATCAAGATATGTGGATTTCTACCCTCTTTAGCACTCTTGCGCAAATGAGGAAGAGCGGCTTGGGAGGTTAAAAAAGTTCCTCTGGTATTTACACCCATCATTAAATCAAATCGCTTTGCCGGCGTACTTTCGGTGTTGGTTAAATTAATTGCAGATGCATTATTAATGAGAATATCAATTCCACCAAACTCAGCTACTGCCTTTTCCATTGATTCACTTATTTGATTTTCATCTCTTATGTCGCATTGAATTGCCAGAGCTTTACCGCCGGCATCTTCTATCTCTTTAGCGGCTGTAAAAATAGTTCCGGGTAATTTTGGATGTGGATCAGCAGTTTTAGCGGCAATTGCGATTGATGCCCCATCCTTGGCAGCACGCAGTGCTATCGCCAAACCAATACCACGGGAGCCACCTGTAACAAATATTCTCTTACCAGCTAGAGTCATTATTTAACCTTGCTCTTTTTTGCTAAGAAATTCATGAACGCAATTTGCGCCTCATCTGATTCTGTTGCCATTTTAAACAACTCTCCCTCTGCAAGTATTACTTGATTTAATGCCTCATGGGATGAACTTTTCAAAAGTGCTTTGGTGTTAATAACTGCCGTAGGTGGTTGTTCTGATACTTCATTTGCAAACTCCATTGCTAGTTCTAATTGATTTTCACCGACTCTATTTATCACACCCATTTGCATTGCCTCATCAGCTGAGAATGTTCTACCAGTCAGAAAGATTTCACTTGCCTTTGCATGTCCTACCAATCTTGGAAATAAATAACTTGATCCACCTTCAGCTACTAAGCCTAGGGAGACAAACGGCATGGAAAATTTGGTATCTGGATTTGCAGTTACATAATCAAAATGCAAAAGCATAGTAGTTCCAATTCCAACTGCTCTGCCCTTTACCGCTGCAATTAATGGCTTTGGAAAGTTGTGAATTGCAAATAGAAAATTAAAAACTGGTGAATTTTCACCCATCTGAGGATTATTTGCGAAATCATTTATGTCATTACCTGATGTAAATGAATCCCCGTTTGAATCAATTACTACTGCCCGAATACTAAAATCTCCGGCAGCATTATTTATTTTATCAGCCAGGGTTTGATACATCTCTTGAGTTATTGCATTTTTCTTCTCAGCTCGATTGAGCGTTAGGCGCAAAACCGGGCCTTGGATCTGATCCAGAATCTGATTCACCGCCTAATAATAGGCATAATCGCCGATTTTTCATATTAGTTGAGTTGAGAGAGATAAAAGGAGCACAATTAGAGATGGGATTGGAGAGCGATCTTGGAGTTTAATATCTTATTAAGAGAATTAACGCCATTTGAACATTTGGTTTGCGAACACCTATGTGAGGGTATGACTAACGCAGCAATTGCAAAGGCAACATCTCATACTGAGAAGGTTGTTGAGAATACGGTCTCGCGTGCTGCTCATGCTTTTTCGATTAATTCAACCGCAGAGGTAAATGTGAGAGTTTTGCTAGCACTTGCATATCGATCTCACTTTGGCGATAAAGCTTTTGATAAGTTAGGAATTGCCTGTCATCACCTAGTAGTTGGGCCAAATGGTGAGCAAATATGCACACAGCATAATGAGTAATAATTTGACACATTTGATTGCTCTGACTTGAAGGTTTGTAATGAATTATTAAAGCCCCTAAGGCTTTAAAACAACCTTAGGGGTTTTTTATAATTTCTTTTTTTATCGATCAATACTCCCAGCAATGAACTGTTCAACTTTCTGGAAAGCCTGTTCATCGGTGTATTGCACCGGTGGTGATTTCATGAAGTAGCTCGAAGGTGATAGCAATGGGCCACCAATTTTTCGATCTAATGCAATTTTTGCGCATCGAAGCGCATCAATGATTACGCCAGCTGAATTTGGTGAGTCCCATACCTCTAATTTGTACTCAAGGTTAAGTGGTACATCGCCAAAGGCTCTACCTTCAAGTCGCACATATGCCCATTTACGGTCATCTAGCCAAGGTATGTAATCAGATGGACCAATATGAACATTCTTATCACCAAGATCATAATCTAATTGCGAGGTAACAGATTGCGTCTTAGAAATTTTCTTTGACTCTAAGCGATCTCTCTCTAACATGTTCTTAAAATCCATGTTGCCGCCAACATTTAATTGATATGTGCGATCTAGGTGTACGCCTCGATCTTGGAATAACTTAGCCATAATTCGGTGAGTAATAGTTGCCCCAACTTGAGACTTAATGTCATCACCGACAATTGGTAGTCCGGCTTTAGTGAATTTATCTGCCCACTCAGGATCTGAGGCAATAAACACCGGAAGTGCGTTTACAAATGCGCAACCAGCATCAATTGCACATTGTGCGTAATACTTAGCAGCCTCTTCAGAGCCAACTGGTAGATAGCAAATTACTACCTCAACCTTATTATTCTTCAACTCAGCCACGACATCTACTGGCGCAGCTGTCGACTCAGAAATAGTCTCTTTGTAATATCGACCCAAGCCATCCAAAGTCGTGCCACGTTTTACAGTAACACCAGTCTTAGCTACGTTTGCAAACTTAATTGTATTGTTTTCGCTGGCCCAAATTGCATCAGCTAAATCCAAGCCAACCTTCTTAGCATCTACATCCAGGGCTAAAACAAAGTTAATATTTTTTATGTGGTATCCACCTAGTACTGGATGCATTAACCCAGGGATCTCGGTTTCATTGGTGGCATCCTTGTAGTAGGTAATCCCCTGTACTAAAGAGTTTGCGCAATTACCAACACCAATGATGGCTACGCGGATTTCACCCTTGTCTTCTTTGCTCACGAGTTTTTCCTTTCGGTATTTATCATCTTTTCCAGCCATGCGATCTCTCGCTCTGCTGATTCCAATGAGTGACGGCGCCACTCAACTAGGTAGGTATCTATTCCCTCTGGAATTTTTTTTAGCTCCTTTTGGAGTATCTCTGCCTTCTCAACTAATTTTCGATGTCTTCCTTCAAGAATTCTCACTCGGTTATTTCTAGGGGTGGGCCCGAAAAATGCGAATCGAACCTCAAAGCCTTCATCTTCAAAAGTATCTGGGCTAACACTTTGCATTAGTTGCGAAAATCTCTCCACACCTTTTTCAGTTAACTCATAAACAATGCGCGATCTGCGGGATAAACCACCGGCATCGGTAAAAGATTGCTTAATTAGATTTGCCACTAACATCTTTCGAAGCTGTGGGTATAGAACTGAAAAGCTCAATGCCCGAAACGGGCCATAGATTGCACTCATGCGCTTGCGTAACTCATAGCCGTGCAGAGCACCTTGCGAGAGCAGGCCAAGAAGGGCAAACTCTAACGACTCAGCCCTGGAGCGCATTTCTTCCTATCTATTAGATATATCGAATCGATACTATCGAGTATTAAATCTTAAAATCCACTCTCAGGCAACCCATAGAATTACCGCGTGTTTACCCAAAGCGCCCTTCCCAGCAGGCTTTGGGAGTACCTAATTGCCACGATATTGATCATTTTGGCCCCTGGCCCTTCAGTACTTTTCACAATTGCCAGGGCGATCGCCTGGGGCAGAGTTGCAGCTATCGCCACCGTTATTGGTAACGCAGCTGGCATGTTTTTAGTTTCGGTCTTGGTCGCACTGGGTATTGGACCACTCCTACAAAGATCAGAGATTTTATATAACGGTATTCAGTGGGCCGGAGGTTCCTATCTGATTTATCTAGGTTATGCAGCGATTGCAGCCAGCAAGGTAGATGCTGCCGATATGCAAAAAACTGTTGGTGGCAAGCCATCCTTTTTTGCCTCAGTTCGAAACGGTTTTTGGGTAGGGGTGCTAAATCCAAAATCAGTTGTTTTCTTTGCTGCGATCTTGCCCCAATTTATCGACCAAGAAAAAAATAATGTTACCGCTCAATTACTTTTACTTGGCGCTATCTTTGCCTTAATCGCACTCATCTCAGATGGCAGCTATGGGTTACTAGCTGGCACAATTCGCCAATGGCTCGCTGGTGATGTAAAAAGGTTGATCTTTATGCGCTTAACTGGCGGTATAGTAATGATTGCTCTGGGCATATTCACCATCTTATCTGCAGTCTTTGCTAGCTAGATTGGGCTTAAATTCTCGTGGCGTTTGACCAAAATGTCATACCTAGCAGGCAGACTTACTCTTTATCAGGGAGTGAAAAAAATTAAATTAGGGCAGGCTTAAGAGTGCCTGCGCAGAAAAGAGTTGTTATGGCCTCATCAAATGCAGTTGGAAATGCCAGAGAATTTATCTCCCCTTCAGATTTAACTTTTTCTTGGGGAAGTTGTCATCGCTGCCTATGGCTTAATTACAACCATGGCTTACGCACGCCAGGTTTTATGCCACTTGTGGGCGATTTGGCAAATATGCAAGAGAACTACTTTGCCGGTAAAACTACAGCAGATATTGCACCTGTTTTACCTGCTGGCAAGGTGGCAGATTTAGGTGGCTGGGTTAAGTCATCCCTAATAGATGTAACTGGCAATAAAACAAAGTATGCCATTCGTGGAAAATATGATTTGCTGATTGAGTTTGCCGATGGCACCTTTGGCATTATTGATTGTAAGTTTCAAGCAAAGGATTCAGATAAAACTGATCTATATCAACCGCAATTAGAGGCGTATGCCTTTGCGCTAGAACATCCAG
>LIBD01000009.1 GCA_001437855.1 Actinobacteria bacterium BACL4 MAG-120820-bin23
AGGACACACCGTAAAAAATATTTTACCTCCAAAAGTAAAAGGTCCTTACAAAAATAAGTTATTTAACATCTCAACAAATTGTGGAGACATAGTAATTGAAGCTTTTGGAGTAAACGCCCCAGTAACAGTTGCTGCAATGTCAGCACTTGCAAAAGGTGGATATTTTAATCAAACCTTATGTCATCGCTTAACTACTTCTACAAGCTATTTACTCCATTGTGGGGACCCAACCGCAACAGGAATGGGTGCACCAAGCTTTGAGTATGATAACGAAAATTTGCCAATAAATAGTGAAAGTAATTACTCAACTGGAGTTGTAGGGGTTTGGAATTCGAAAAATATGAGTAATGGAGGTCAATTCTTTATTGTTTATAACGACTCAACATTGCCACCAAATTACACAATTTGGGGTAAAGTAATAAGAGGACTTGAGATTGTTAAAGCTGTTGCAAAAGACGGAGTTATTGATGGTAAAGCCGCAGGATCACCAAAACGCAAAATAGCTATTGAACGAGTAATGGTTCGTTAATTTGTATTAACAATCTTAAAAACTTCAGCAACAGTGCCTGCTGGTAAATTGTTTGCTGTTGCGTTTTTTTCACCCCATTCTCGCACCATGTTTTCTAAATTCTCATTATGTGAAGTTTGACTAACATGACTATGAAGAGCTTGCATCTTTTTATCAAATGTTGAAGTAATATCAACAAAGTGATCAGGGTTTTGAGAAGACATAATCCACACCTCTTTGACCCGCCAAGGCTGTAAACCTTCATCTTTTAATAAATCTTCAAAAGCAAATGGATTACGAGAATCAGGGTAGACCGCTTGGATAGCAGCCTCACCTGCTGCCATATGGTCTGGATGAGAAGCAAATAATCTTTCCCAGTTTCGCTCTGGTGATTGAATAATCATTCGATCAGGTTTACTTATTCTAATTTGTCGAACAATATCTTTTCTTAGTTCAATTGTTGGCACAAGCCAGCCATCTCGGTAATTTAAAAATGTTATGTCACTAACACCAACTGCCTGCCCTGCTTGTCGTTGTTCATGTTGTCGAATTTTAGGCATATCTTCTCTAGGAACATTTGGGTCCTCCCCACCTTGATCGCCATTTGTGCAAATACAGTAGGAAACTTTTATACCTTTGGCCGTCCATAAAGCAATCGTGCCAGCGGCTCCAAAGTCGCAATCATCAGGATGGGCTGTAACGACAAGAACACGTTCAATTTCACTGTCTTCTAAAGGTTTCATTGGAAGCAAGATTACCGCAGCAAAACCTTTGTCTTAACCACCGATAGACTTAGCAATATGTCCGCGCTAACTGATGGTTTAAACCCAAATCAATTAGCAGCAGTAAAGCATGAAGGATCACCACTGCTTGTAGTAGCTGGCGCAGGGTCGGGTAAAACAAGAGTTTTAACTCGAAGAATTGCATATCTACTGGCAGAAAGAAACACCGCACCCTTTGAAGTATTAGCAATTACTTTTACTAATAAGGCAGCTGGTGAAATGAAGGAACGAGTTGCAGAGATTATCGGAGTTAGAGCTAAGTCAATGTGGGTTTCAACCTTTCACTCAGCCTGTGTCAGAATCTTAAGAAAAGAAGCATCATTACTTGGTTATACAAATTCATTTACAATTTACGATCAAAGCGATTCTTTGAGGTTAATAACTTTGATTATGCGAGATATGAATATTGATGAAAAACGTTATGCGCCAAGGGCTATCGCATCTATTATTTCACAAGCAAAAAATGAATTAATTGGTCCGGCAGATTATTTGAATCAGGCCAAAGATCATTTTCAAGAAATAGTTGCACAGGTATTTGAGATTTATCAGAAGCGACTTTCCAGTGCTAACTCTATGGATTTCGATGATTTAATTTCAAAAACTGTTGAAGTTTTACAAAGATTCCCAGAGATTAAAGCCAAATATCGATCAAGGTTTAGGCATATTTTAGTTGATGAGTATCAGGATACAAACCATGCGCAATATATATTAATTAAAGAATTGGTTGGTGCAGACCGTGAAAGTTTTCCACCTGCCGAATTATGTGTAGTTGGAGATGCTGATCAATCTATATATGCATTTAGAGGAGCAAATATAAGAAATATTCTACAATTTGAGTCAGATTATCCAAACGCTCAAACAATTTTACTCGAACAAAATTATCGCTCAACTCAAAATATATTAAGTGCAGCCAATGCTGTTATTTCTAATAATGAAGGTAGAAAAGACAAGAACCTCTGGTCAGATGCAGGTAGTGGAGCTTTAATTAATGGTTATGTAGCTGAAAGCGAGCATGATGAAGCCGATTTTGTTGTTCGGGAAATTGCTAGGTTAAAAGAGCTGAGTAAATCAAATCCTGGCGATAGTGCAATTTTTTATAGAACAAATGCTCAATCTCGCGTTTTTGAGGAAGTTTTTCTTCGGGTAGGAATTCCTTATAAAGTTGTGGGTGGAGTAAGGTTTTATGAGCGCAAAGAAGTAAAGGATTTTCTGGCCTACTTAAGAGTGGTCGTAAATCCTGAAGATGAAGTCTCTATGCGAAGAATTATTAATACCCCCAAGCGAGGCATCGGTGATAGAGCTTTAGATCAAATTGAAGAGCATAGTCGAGAAAAGAGCTTAACTTTTTGGCAAACATTATGTGAAATTGATAAAAATACAGAGATTTCACCAAAGTCTGTACTTTCGCTCAAAGAATTTGTAAAACTGATTAAATCACTTCAAACACTTGTAGAAGCAAAGACTAGGCCATCGGTGATAGCACAGGCAGTTTTAGAACAGTCTGGCTTGCTTTCAGAATTAGAAGATAGTAAAGATCCTCAGGACGAAGTTAGAGTAGAGAATTTAGAGGAATTAGTGGCAGTAGCAACTGAATATGAAGAGGGTGAAGCCGAAGAGGGCGAAGAGATTTCACTTTCTGGATTCTTAGAAAATGTATCACTTGTGGCGGATGCTGATCAGATTCCTGATGGTGAAGATCATGGTGGAGTTGTAACCATGATGACATTACATACTGCTAAAGGATTAGAGTTTAAGACTGTGTTTTTGACTGGTATGGAGGAAGGAATTTTTCCACACTCTAGAACTTTAGATGATCCAGATGAATTACAAGAAGAGCGTCGACTTGCATATGTTGGGTTAACTAGAGCCAGAGAAAACCTTTTTATTACAAGAGCTGAGTACCGATCAGCCTGGGGATCTCCTAATTACAACGCCGCCTCAAGATTCATTAGTGAAATTCCAGATAATGTTATCGAATGGAATCAATCACAAGAATCACCGCAAAGAAATAAGTCTTCAGTAAAAAGAAGTTTTCCAGCACCAAAAGCTACTGGCAAATCTAGCACCACTATGAAACTAGAAATTGGCGAACGTGTATCACATGACACATTTGGCTTAGGTAAGGTTCTTGAGGTCAGTGGGGAAGGTGATAGAGCAGAGGCAACTATTGATTTTGGCTCATTTGGGCACAAGAGACTTCTATTGCGGTATGCCCCAGTTGAGAAATTATAAAATTCCCAATCATTTCATTACTATTACCACCTTGTTATAGAAATTATTGACTGGAGATAAATTGGATCTTTTTGAGTATCAAGCACGTGATCTATTTGAATCCCATCAAATTCCTGTGCTTGCAGGTGCAGTTGCATCAACTCCTGAAGAAGCAGAATTAATTGCTGCGAAAATTGGTGGAAAAGTTGTAGTAAAAGCTCAAGTAAAAATTGGCGGTAGAGGCAAGGCTGGCGGTGTTAAATTAGCAGATAACGCATCTGATGCAAAAGAAAAGGCAAAAGCAATTTTAGGCATGGATATCAAAGGCCATATTGTTAAAAAAGTAATGATTGCTAAAGCAGCACCCATTGAATCTGAGTATTACTTAGCAATTTTGCTGGATAGGGCAAACAGAAATTTCTTAGTAATGGCATCTGTTGCTGGCGGTATGGAAATTGAAGAAGTAGCTCATAAGACCCCAGAAAAACTTGCTAGGGTTGGAATTGATCCAAATAAAGGTATTGATAAGCCGCAAGCAATCGAAATTATTAAGGCTGGACAGTTTCCTACAGAAGTAGTTGACCAAGTTGCAGAGGTCCTAATAAAACTTTGGGAAGCTTTTGTAAAAGAAGATGCGACTTTAATGGAAATAAATCCGTTGGTAAAAAGCTCAGATGGCATGATAATTGCACTAGATGGCAAAGTGAACTTAGATGATAATTCAAGCTTTAGGCACCCTGATCATGAGAGTCTAATTGATCACGGTTCAACTAATCCTTTAGAGACATTGGCTAAAGAAAAAGATTTAAATTATGTAAAGCTAGAGGGTCAAGTAGGAATTATCGGCAATGGTGCTGGATTAGTAATGAGCACATTAGATGTTGTGGCATATGCAGGTGAAAAGTATGGCGTGAAACCTGCGAACTTTTTAGATATTGGTGGCGGTGCTTCTGCAGAAGTAATGGCTAATGGGCTATCAATTATTTTAAGCGATGAAGATGTAAGAAGTGTTTTTGTTAATGTATTTGGTGGAATCACATCATGTGATGCTGTAGCAAATGGAATTATTCAAGCACTTAAAATTCTCGGTAACCAAGCAACTAAACCTATAGTTGTAAGATTAGATGGTAATAACGTTGATTTAGGAAGAAAAATTTTAAACAAGGCAAACCACCCGCTTATTGAGCAATTAGATACTATGGATGGCGCAGCAGCAAAAGCGGCACAATTGGCAGCAAAATAATGACAATATTTATAAATGAAAGTACCAAAGTAATTGTGCAAGGTATGACTGGTTCAGAAGGCACTAAGCACACAAAGAGGATGTTAAAAGCTGGCACGAAAATTGTCGGTGGTGTTACTCCTGGCAAAGGTGGTCAAACTGCCGATATGGATGGTGCTGTAATTCCAGTTTTCAATACAGTAAAAGAAGCAATGCATAAGACTGGTGCAAATGCATCTGTAGTTTTTGTTCCACCAAAGTTTGCAAAAGCAGCAGTAGTAGATGCAATTGATGCTCAAATCCCACTTGTTGTTGTAATTACTGAGGGAATACCTGTTCATGATGTTGCAGCCTTTTACGCGTACTCAGTTAGTAAAGGCAAAACACAAATACTTGGTCCAAATTGCCCTGGAATTATTAGCCCAGGTAAAACTAATCTTGGAATTATTCCAGCTGATATAACTGGACCAGGAAAGATTGGGCTAGTTTCAAAATCAGGAACTCTTACCTATCAAATGATGTATGAACTAAGGGATTTTGGTTTCACAACAGCCGTTGGAATTGGAGGAGACCCAATAATTGGTACAACTCATATTGATTGTTTGCGTGCATTCCAAGATGACCCAGAGACTAAAGCGATTGTAATGATTGGTGAAATCGGTGGAGATGCGGAAGAAAGAGCTGCACAATTCATTAAAGAGTATGTCACCAAACCAGTGGTCGGATATGTAGCAGGTTTTACTGCTCCGGAAGGGAAGACTATGGGCCATGCCGGAGCTATTGTCTCTGGTTCATCCGGTACAGCGGCAGCTAAGAAAGAAGCACTTGAAGTTGTCGGTGTTGCGGTTGGTAAAACACCAAGTGAAACCGCTAACTTGATGCGCAAGATATTGAATGGATAAATCGCAGATAGGAAATTAATGGTTGCGCGTAATTTTTATGTCACGTTGCAACAGGCTATTAGATCGATTCTTATAATTATATTCCCAATAGCTTTTATAACTTTATTTGCTTGGGCAACAGCCGGTAGTACCTATGGAACAACTTCAGATCCTATGCGAGCTGCAGTTTGGCTCTGGCTTGGTGCGCATCTAACTCCATTTAATATTTTAAGTAATGAGGTTAATGGATACCTTTCTTACTTACCAATTGGAGCTGTGATTTTTCCATGGCTAGCAATTAAAAATGGTTTTAATCGAGCAAACGAAACATTAGGTAATCGTAAAACTAGTAGAGCATATTTTATTGTTAACTATTTACTTTTATATACAATCTTGGCCTTGATTTCTATTAATTCCCAGGTCAAGATTGATTGGCTTAGAAGCATACCAATCTTATTAATAATTTTGATCATGGCTACTTCTACTAAAAGGATTGAAAATTTAATTAAGTTACCTTTTAATATGTTCTTAGTTTTATTAGGAGCTAGTGGATTAGTTTTTACATTATCACTAGCGCTGAATTTTACTACTGCAAAGAATTTAACAATTGTTATTCAACCAGGAATACTAGGTGGAATTCTACTAGTATTATTACAAGTACTATATTTACCCAATCTTTTTTTTGCAACACTAGGTTATTTACTCGGGGCAGGGTTTTCGTTAGGCAGAGAAACTTATATTTCTCCATTTATATTTGAATTGAGCGAAATTCCTGCTATCCCAGTTCTAGCAGCCTTACCAACCGATAAGCATTCATGGCTAGCGTTGTTCACTATCTGCCTATTAGCTATAGGAATAATAAATATAAATCTCATCAAAAGAGTTAAATTAGATACGAGAAGCTCTAGACAATTAAAGATAAGATTTATAGCAATCTCAATTATATTTTTTGCATTTGCCTCTTGGATAAGCTCTGGTTCATTACTTTCTGAAAATATGTCTCCAGTAGGAGTTAATCCACTAATTATGTCGGCGGTCGTTGCAGGTCAATTATTGCTAGCACTATTGATTTTGTACACATTTCCACTCTTATTTAAGAAAAAAGTAAAGCAAGGGTAGGCTTGAAGTATGAGCGCAACAATAATTGATGGTAAGAAATCTGCGGAAATAATAAAAAATCAGATTTCTGTGAACCTAAAAAGTTCAAAAAAAGAATTAGGTTTGGGCACAATTTTAGTTGGTAATGACCCAGGTTCGGTTGCTTATGTTGATGGTAAGCATCGCGATTGCTCAGAAGTAGGGATAAGTTCGATCAAAATTAATTTACCAACCACTTCTTCAGAAGATGAAATTATTGCAGCGATTGAGAAGTTAAATAAGGATCCAAAGTGCACAGGTTTTATTGTCCAATTACCGCTACCTACATCAACTGATATTCAAAATATTTTATCGAAGATTGATCCAAATAAAGACGCTGATGGCTTACATCCATTTAATTTAGGGAATTTAGTTTTATCAAAGAACTCAATAATTCCATGCACACCCAAGGCAATTTGGGCATTATTGTCTGAATACAAAGTCAATTTATCAGGAGCAAAAGTTTTAATAATTGGTAGGGGTTCAACAGTTGGAAGGCCACTATCTATTCTGTTATCACAAAAAAATATTGATGCAACAGTAACATTAGCTCATTCTGCAACTAGGAATTTAACTGATCTAATCAATGATGCTGATGTTGTAGTTGCTGCGATAGGTAAGCCACACTTTATTATGCCTGAGATGATCAAATCTGGAGCAGTAGTAATTGATGTAGGAATTACTCGAACACAAGCCGGACTAGTTGGTGATGTTGACCCAGGCGTAATCAATATTGCATCGCTATTTGGGCCAATGCCTGGTGGGGTTGGGCCAATGACCCGTGCGATGCTATTAACTAATTTAGTTGAATTGGCAAATAGATGAGGGACAGCTTTACCTTAGATCAGGTAAGAAAAGTATCATTAATAGTTGTAGTGCTTGGGTTAATTATTGGTATGACTGGGGCAGTTAGGACTGGCTCTATTATCCTGTCACTCGGGGCAAGCATTATTGTTATTGCCAGGTATTCACAACTGAAAATTAAGCGAAATATTGAACTATTTTTACCGCTTATGATTTGTATCATGTTGTTCGTTTTAGCACTCACTCTTCCAAACGCAAGATAAGTACTCGATTTAGTGGTATTGGGTTTGGTCAGTAATATTAGTTCATCAGTTGAGAGGATTAAATGAGCAGAACTGGAAAAGTTACAGTAGTTGGGTCTGGCTTTTATGGATCAACAACCGCCCTTCGCTTAGCAGAATACAATATTTTCGAGAGTGTAGTTTTAACTGACATAGTAGAAGGAAAACCTGAAGGATTAGCTTTAGATATAAATCAATCAAGATCAATTGAAAATTTTGAAACCAAGGTATTTGGAGCAACAACTACTAGTGATGGCGCTGGTTATGAAAAAACAGCTAGCTCAGATGTTGTAGTAATTACAGCAGGACTACCCCGTAAACCTGGAATGAGCCGAATGGATTTAATTGGCGTTAATGCTGGAATTGTTAGAGGAGTTGCTGAGAATATTGCCAAGCACTCACCAAACGCAGTAGTAATTGTGGTTTCTAATCCGTTAGATGAAATGACTGCACTTGCCCAGATTGCTACTAAATTTCCACACAACAAAGTTATGGGGCAAGCTGGAATTTTAGATACTGCTAGATTTACAAATTTTGTTGCCGAAAAATGTAAGGTTGAAGTTTCTGTTGTAAAAACACTAACTCTTGGCTCTCATGGTGAGACGATGGTGCCAGTTCCAAGTCGATGCACAGTAAATGGAAAAGCACTTTCAGATGTTTTATCACAAAGTGAGATTTCAGAATTAGTGGATAAAACTCGTAACGGTGGAGCTGAGATCGTTGCTCTTTTAAAAACTGGATCTGCCTACTACGCCCCATCTGCTGCAGCAGCTCGAATGGCTAAAGCAGTGATTACAGATTCAAATGAAGTTATGCCAGTTTGTGCTTGGGTAAATGGTGAGTATGGGATCTCTGGCGTGTATTTAGGTGTTGAGGCACAAATTGGAAAGAATGGCATTACAAAAGTTATGGAAACTAATTTAACTAGCGATGAGCTCTCGTCTTTGAAAGTTGCTGCAGAGGCAGTTCGTGCAAAACAAGCAGATGTTAAAGATCTCTAAGGGCGGAGCGGTTGATGAATAAAATCAAAGTAGAAGGAACCGTTGTTGAACTAGATGGTGATGAAATGACCAGAATAATCTGGCAATTTATCAAGGATTCATTAATTCTTCCTTACCTAGATATAAATCTTGAGTATTACGACTTAGGAGTTGAATACCGCGACAAAACTGATGACCAAGTAACTATTGATTCTGCTCATGCAATTCAAAAGCATGGCGTGGGAGTTAAGTGCGCGACAATTACACCAGATGAAGCACGAGTAAAAGAGTTTAATTTAAAGAAAATGTGGAAATCTCCTAATGGCACAATTCGTAATATTTTAGGTGGCGTAATTTTCCGAGAGCCAATTATTATAAAAAATGTACCTAGATTAATTCCACACTGGAATAAGCCAATCGTAATTGGCCGTCATGCTTTTGGTGATCAGTACCGAGCAACAGATTTTAAAGTTCCAGGAGCTGGAAAGTTAACTATGACTTTTACCCCACAAGATGGTTCAAAGCCAATGGAGTTTAATGTCTTTGATTTTCCATCATCAGGTGTTGCGATGGCAATGTATAACTTAGATGACTCAATTCGTGATTTTGCTAGAGCTTCCTTTAACTATGGCTTGATTAGAAAATATCCAGTTTTTCTATCAACAAAAAATACAATTCTTAAAGCTTATGATGGTCGTTTTAAGGATATCTTTGCTGAAGTTTTTGAAAAAGAGTTCAAAGCTGAATTTGATAAGAACAATTTAGAGTATGACCACAGGCTTATAGATGACATGGTTGCTACCTCACTTCGCTGGGAGGGTGGATATATTTGGGCTTGCAAGAATTACGATGGTGATGTGCAGTCCGACACTGTGGCCCAAGGTTACGGCTCATTAGGTTTAATGACATCGGTATTAATGACACCAGATGGCAAAACAGTTGAGGCAGAGGCAGCTCATGGGACTGTGACTCGTCATTACCGAGATCACCAAGTGGGTAAAGCCACCTCTACTAATCCAATTGCCTCTATCTTTGCTTGGACACAAGGATTAGTTCATCGGGCAAAGTTAGATAACACTCCTAAGGTTGCCGAATTTGCAAAGACATTAGAAAGAGTGTGTATAGCCACGGTTGAAAGTGGAAAGATGACTAAAGATTTGGCACTTTTAATTGGTAAAGATGCACCATGGCTTAACACTCAAGAGTTTTTAGCAGCAATTGATGAAAATTTACGAAAGGCTATGGCCTAAATTTTGTTATTTAAAAACCCCACTCAATTAAGAGTGGGGTTTTTAATTTAATAAATTAGTTGATTCGCTTTCCAGTTGCAGCATCAAATAGGTGAACTACATCAGGATTAGCCCCAACAGTGACAGTTTGACCTGGCTTTGGTGGATTTTTTGGATCCCAACGAATAATTACCTGGCCTAACTCCTCACTGGTATTAGCAAATTTCAGTGATTTATCAACAGGTTTTCCGTAAACAAATGCATCTGCACCTAGCTCTTCTACTACCTCAACTGCTACCTCAAATCCAGTTGTAGCTGGCGTAAAGCCCTCTGGCCTAATTCCAACTGTTACCGCAGATGCAGAAGATGATGGGACCGCAACTGCTAGATTTCCGAGCATTGCTTTTCCACCAGAGACGGCAGCGGTAAGTAGGTTCATAGCTGGTGAGCCAATAAAACCTGCAACAAATACATTTTGTGGTTTTTCATATAGATTACGCGGCGTATCAACTTGTTGTAGTAATCCATCTTTCAAAACTGCTACTCGGTCTCCCATAGTCATAGCCTCAACCTGATCATGAGTTACATAAACAGTTGTAATTCCAAGGCGACGTTGTAAGGCGGCAATTTGAGTTCTAGTTGCAACTCTTAATTTTGCATCCAAGTTCGAAAGCGGTTCATCCATCAAGAACACCTGAGGCTCACGAACAATTGCCCGTCCCATAGCTACTCGCTGGCGTTGTCCACCAGATAATGCTTTAGGTTTACGATCTAGATAATCCTCTAGATCTAATAACTTTGCCGCTTCTCTAACTCTACGATCCCGCTCTTCTTTGGCAACGCCAGCAATCTTTAATGCAAATCCCATATTTTCAGCTACAGACATGTGTGGATAGAGTGCATAGGATTGAAAAACCATTGCAATATCACGATCCTTTGGCGCAACATTTGTTACATCTTTATCGCCAATATGAATACTTCCAGTATCAATCTCCTCTAGCCCAGCTAACATGCGAAGCGAGGTAGATTTACCACAACCTGATGGGCCTACTAATACTAAAAATTCACCATCTTTAACAGTCAGATCTAATTTATCTACTGCTGGTTTAGTTGTTCCTGGATAGATTCTTGATGCTTGAGAAAATACAACTGATGCCATGATTTATTGCTCCCTCTTCCGGGTAGGTACGTACCCGACGATCCGTTGGATGAAGGTCTCACAATTGTGAGAGTTGGCAAAGACTACGACATTCTGGCCAAAAAGGGGAGGTAGCCCCTAATTACGCTCAACTTAGCCCTCAGCAGGCTGGCACGGTTATCATTAAGTAATGATTGAAGGCGTTCTACAAAGTATTGCAATCGTGCTCGGCCTAATTGCTTTGGGCGGAATATTTGCCGCAGCCGAGATCGCCCTAATCTCACTCAGAGAGTCCCAGGTAAAGCAGATTGCCGTTAAAGGCAAGCGCGGTGCTCGGGTGTTTAAATTAAGCAAAAACCCAAATAGATTTTTAGCAGCTGTTCAGGTAGGTATCACCTTGTGTGGATTTCTCTCAGCAGCCCTTGGCGCTGAACAGTTAGGAAAGTATGTAATTCCTGAATTAGAGGGTGTCGGAATTTCATCACAATATAGTGAGATTATTTCCATTGTCGCCATCACATTAGTAATCGCATATATATCACTGGTATTTGGCGAGCTGGTACCAAAACGTTTAGCACTATATAAGAGTGAGTCTATTGCGCTCGCAACAGCATCAACATTAGATTTTGTTGCAACAATTTTTAGACCAATTATTTGGTTGCTATCTCATTCAACCGATCTAATTCTAAAAATATTTGGCATCAATTCAAAAATGCAGCAGAATCAAATATCAGAAGTAGAACTTATGGAATTAGTTAGTGGTCATGCAGATTTAACAAAAGAAGAGCGAGAAATTGTTGAAGAGGTTTTTAATGCCAGCGATAGGTTAATTCATGAAATTATGGTTCCTAGAACCGAAGTAGATTTTCTGGACGCTTCACTGTCAATTTCACAAGCAAGAAAAATGGCGGTTGAATTAGCTCATTCACGTTATCCTGTGGTACGGGGCAGTAGCGATGAAGTAATTGGATTTTTGCATGTGCGAGATCTTTTAAATCCAAAATTAGATGATGCGCAAATAACTATTATGGAATTAATACGCGATATATTATTTTTACCCGGCACTAAAGGAGTATTGCCAGCATTGACTGAGATGCAAACAAAGCGTCAACATATCGCAATAGTTTTGGATGAATATGGTGGTACAGATGGCATAGTTACGCTAGAGAATTTAGTAGAATGTTTAATTGGTGAGATTCATGATGAATACGATCCACATGAAGCTGATAAATCTTTTGAAAAGCGTACTGGCGATATTGAATTAGATGGCTTGATTTCACTTGAAGAGCTACAAGAAGTATCTGGTATTTTATTGCCGGAAGGTCCCTATGAGACATTGAGTGGTTTTTTCATGCATAATTTAGGAAGAATTGCTCAAGCCAATGATGTAATAAAAATTAATGGTGCGCGCTTTACAATTGTCAGCATGAATGGCAAACGAGTAGGGCAGATTTTACTGGCTAAAGATGGCGCTTAAATGAGCAACAAGAGAGTCTTATCTGGCATCCAGCCAACTCATGATTCGTTTCATCTTGGTAACTATTTGGGTGCACTTAAACAATGGGTTGAGTTACAGGAAAATAATGACGCTTTTTACTGCGTTGTTGATCTACATGCGTTGACTGTAGAGACTGATCCAAAGCTTCTTCAACAAAGAACTTTAGTATCAGCTGCTCAATTAATCGCAATCGGAATTAATCCAGACAAATCAACCTTGTTTGTACAGTCTCAAGTACCTGCCCACAATCAATTAGCTTGGGTATTTGAATGTATAACTGGATTTGGTGAGGCAAGCCGAATGACTCAATTTAAAGATAAGTCTAAGAAAGGTGGAGCAGAGCGAACAAATGTTGGTTTGTTTACTTATCCGATTTTGCAAGCTGCTGATATTTTACTTTATCAACCAGATTTTGTGCCAGTTGGTGAAGATCAACGTCAGCATGTTGAGTTAACTAGGGATATTGCTGAAAGATTTAACAAAAAATTTGATAAAGTTTTTAATATTCCTCAAGCCCAAATAATTAAGTCGCTAGCAAAAATTAATGACCTGCAAGACCCAACGGCAAAAATGAGCAAATCAGCTGCCTCCATGTCTGGAGTTATTGAGCTATTAGATTCTGCAGATACTACAATGAAAAAATTCAAATCTTCAGTTACAGATGATGGTAAAGAGGTTAGATTCGATGAAAAAGAAAAGCCAGGGATTTCAAATCTATTGACAATTCACTCAGCACTTTCAGGTAAATCAATCACTGAGGTAGAAAATGATTTTTCAGGTAAAGGATATGGTGATTTCAAAACAGCTGTTGCAGAGGTTGTAATTTCCGCTCTTGAGCCGATTGCAAAGCGAACAAATGAATTAATGTCTGATCGATCAGAGTTAACAAAGATACTAAAATCTGGGGCGATAAAGGCAAATCAAGTAGCTTCAGAAACTTTGAAGGCTGCTTACTCTGCTATAGGTCTTATTTCGTAGTAATTTTCCCAAAAAACCTAAATAAACTCTTAACTCTTGATTTAGAGTTTATATAATTCTAAACAAATCGTAATCTACCTGGCAGGGCGTTGCCTTATTGAAAATCAGCCTTACCGATAGGGTCTGCCTACAACCAACCCCAGTTATTTTGGGAACTAGTCCTTGGGAGGGATTTTGAAAAAATCATTTAAATTCATAGTAGCCGTTGCGGCTACTTCGCTTGTGGCATCTGTTGCAGTAACACCTGCAGCACATGGTGCGACTAAGCAAAAAGTTTGTGTTGCGCTAGACACCGCTGGTATTAATGACAAGTCATTTAACCAGAGCTCATATGAGGGTGCCAAAATGGCTCTTCAACGAGGATTTGCCTCTTCAATCAAGTATGCACCCGCAAAATCAAATGCTGATTACGCTCCGAATATCACTAAATTCATTTCCGAAAAATGTACTTTAATTGTTGGAGTTGGATTCTTATTAGGTGATGCAATTGCAGCAGCAGCCAAAGCAAACCCAAATGTTAAGTTTGGATTTGTTGACGGTTGGGGTCTAGGTAATAACGTTAAGGCAATTACCTACAAGACTGATGAGAACTCATTTATTGTTGGATACATGGCAGCAGCCATGAGTAAGACCGGCAAAGTGGGAACTTACGGCGGATTGCAAATTCCTACAGTTACAATATTTATGGAAGGCTATGCAAATGGTGTAGCTCACTACAATCTAATGAAGAACAAGAATGTTCAGGTATTGGGTTGGAATACAGAGACTAAGACTGGAACTTTCCTAGGTGGTTTTGATGACACTACTAAAGCCCTACAGACTTCAATCTCATTAGAGCAACAGGGTGCAGATTTCATCTTCCCAGTTGCCGGTGGAATGCAAGCAACAACAGCTGCAAATAGCCAAAAAACTAAGAAATCAAGTGTTATTTGGGTAGATGCAAAAGTTATGAATACTGGCAAGCAATATGCAAATGTAACTCCAGTATCAGTTGTTAAGGGATTAGCAGAGGGTGTATTTGCTACTATCAAGGAAGCTCATGATGGTAAGTTCACAAGCAAAGCGTATGTTGGAACAATGGCTAACAAAGGCGTATCCATTGCATTAACTCCAGCTTGGAAGAAAAAAATCCCAGCAAAACTTAAAGCTGAAATCAAACAGCTATCTAAGGATATTGCAGCAGGAAGAATTCTTGCGCTAGATCCAATCGAGTAATAAATTAATAAATTACTGGGTAGGCTAGAAATTAACCTACCCAGTTTTTAATTTAAAAAAGGCCAGAGGAAATATGTCGATTGAATTAAAGGGCATTACAAAGAAGTTTGGTGCCTTAGTTGCTAATGACGCTATCGACTTAAAAGTTGCACGTGGTGAAATCCATGCAATTCTTGGTGAAAATGGTGCCGGCAAGTCAACCTTAATGAATATAGTTTATGGTTTAGTAAATGCTGACTCTGGAAAAATATTTGTCGAAGATAAAGAAGTAATAATTAATGAGCCCGCAGATGCTCTTAAATATGGAATTGGAATGGTCCATCAGCATTTTATGCTTATCCCAGTATTTACTGTTGCAGAAAATATCGCCTTAGGGCGCGAGCAATCTAAAGGTGGATTTTTATCGTTAGATGAGGTTAAGAAGAAGATTAAATTACTAGCTGAGGAATTCAAATTTGATATTGATCCAGATTCATTAATTGAAGATTTACCTGTTGGAGTTCAACAGCGCGTAGAGATTATTAAGGCGCTAATTTATGATGCAAAAGTTTTAATTTTAGATGAGCCGACAGCAGTGCTCACTCCACAAGAAACTGATGAGCTATTAAACATAATGCGGACATTAAAAAATAAAGGAACTTCAATAATATTTATTACCCATAAACTGCGAGAAGTTCAGGAAGTAGCGGATAAAATCACGATAATTAGACTTGGAAAAGTTGTTAATACCGTAGCTTCTAATACTTCTCAGGAAGAGCTAGCGAGCATGATGGTAGGTAGGCAGGTTGATCTAGCCCCAAACAAGACCGAGGTTAAGCCTGGCAAAATAATTTTAGACATAAATAAATTAAATGTTTCAAATTCTCTTGGCAGGAAAATTATTGACTCTCTCTCATTACAGGTAAGAGCTGGAGAAATTCTGGCTATTGCGGGCGTACAAGGAAATGGCCAATCAGAGTTAGCTCGAGCAATAGTAAATTTAGAAGATCATGTATCAGGCTCAATCAAGTTAGACCAGAAGGAAAT
>LIBD01000010.1 GCA_001437855.1 Actinobacteria bacterium BACL4 MAG-120820-bin23
ATGAAACTACATTAAACCACTTACCAGAAAAGTTGACTTTAGAACCGTGTGTTAAATGTCCGCCATGTGGAAGTGACATAGCAAGAACAGTGTCTCCAGGTTTTGTAAATGCTTGATAGACTGCAATATTTGCACTTGCTCCAGAGTGAGGTTGTAAGTTTGCATGATCTGCACCAAACAAAGCTTTTGCTCGCTCGATTCCAATTACTTCAACCTTATCTACCTCTTCACAACCACCGTAATATCTTTTTCCTGGGTAGCCCTCGGCATACTTATTTGAAAGTGTGGAGCCCATCGCAGCTAGGACTGCAGAAGATGTAAAGTTTTCACTTGCAATAAGTTGTAGATTTTTTCTTTGACGTTCAAGTTCAGAGAGTACAACTGAGGCAATTTCAGGATCTTGGCGCTCCAGTGAATTAAAGTCTGGCCCGTAGTATTTTTCATTAAGCGACATGAGATAAGCCTAAAGGTTTGTTGGCGAAATTGAAGGTATCAGCGGTTGTAATTGCAGTATTGATACTGCACCTTCACGTTGGAGTGTGATTTCATTCTCAGAAAACTCTACGATCGTCGAGTGTCCAGCATTTTCTAATATGCCTTCATCAAATACTGCCCCAACATCACCCTCTCTAATAATGATTTGACTCAAATCATTAATTGCGGCCCTTCCAGTAAAGGCTATTGAAGCTGTAGCAAGTGGGCCCGTTTTATCTAAAACTTTACTTATGAAATTTCTATTTGGTACACGCACATTAATCTTACCTAGTCGCCTGTCATCTCCTAGATTCCAATTAAGGCCTGGTTGGGATTTTATTGTGACTGATAACTGTCCTGGCCAAAATTTTTCCAAAACTTGCTTTTGTTGAAAATTTATTGGGTGAGCAATTCCTGCTAAAACTTCAATTCCTTTGATGAATACTTGAGCTGCGATACCTTCGCTATCGCCACGCATTACATGAATACTCTTAACTGCTTTAGCGTCAAAGGCATTTGCAAGATAGGCATAGCCCGACTCTGTTGCAACGATTATTACCTCACCAGCACTTATATATCTAACAGCTGAATCAACTGCTTCGATTAACCTGGATTCGCTGTCAATGAAATCTCTAATTCTCTCTGCCATATGAAGTTATCGCCTTCTTGCGCTAGTGAATCTATCTCTACCGGTTAGATCAGCATGGGTTTGTGGCAGAATGAATTCTTCTTTGAGTGCTTGCTTAACTAAATCAGATTGTTTTTCATGATGCTCCATAATAAAAATCCCACCAGGCTTTAATAATCTGGCAGCTGAATCAATAAATAATTTAGGGATCTGCATTCCATCTACTTTGCCACCCCGTAAAGCGATTTCAGGCTCATAGCCCTCTACCTCTTGCGGTAATTTTTCATCATCTGGGATATATGGTGGATTTGCTAAAACTAAATCAGCCTTGACTCCAGGTAATGCAGTTAGTACATCCTCTACAACAACCCTAATTGGTAGGTCATATTTAGCAATGTTTTTATTTAGCCATACAACTGCCGGCTCTGATTTTTCTACAGCAATAACTGAAACGCTTAATCCCTTCAGGGCTGCTTCAGAGGTAATTGCAATTGAAATTGCACCACTTCCAGCACCAAGATCAATAACACTTTTTGCTTCATTACTATTTTCCATTGAGGTTAGAAAGCCAATTGCTCGATCAACTAGTAATTCGGTTTCCGGCCGTGGAATTAGTACCCCTTCGCCTACCTCTAGATCTAAATATCTAAATGGTGCACTTCCAGTTATGTATTGAACTGGCCTACCTAAAAGTCGTTGACCAATCAGTTCTTTGTACTCGGCTGTAATTGATTCAATTTGATCACTTGGTATCTCCAAAGCTTGCGTATGAATCTCTTTGCGAGATACGCCAAGCAGATGGGCTAAAAGAAGCTCTGCATCAACAGTTGAAATTTTATTTTTCTCAAACTGTGTAAATGCTTGCCTTAGTAGCTCTTTCAAGAATTACCTGCGGTTAACTTTGCGGTTCGATCAGCATCAAGTAGTGCTTGAATTACGGCCTCCAAATCACCATTCATGACTGAATCTAGATTATTCGCTTTGTAATTTACTCGGTGATCACTTAATCGATTTTCCGGAAAATTATAAGTTCTTATTCGCTCACTTCTATCTACAGTTCTTACCTGACTCTTTCGCTCTGCTGATGCAACTCTTTCAGCCTCTTCTTGAGCTGCTGCCAACATGCGAGCGCGTAAAATTCTAAGTGCTGATTCTTTATTTTGAAGTTGGCTCTTTTCATTTTGGCACGAAACCACAATTCCAGTTGGAACATGAGTAATTCTTACCGCGGAATCAGTTGTATTAACGCTTTGTCCACCCGGACCAGATGATCGATAAACATCGATTCTTAAATCATTCATATTAATATCCACATCAATTTCTTCAGCCTCTGGCAAAATTAAAACTCCAGCAGCGGAGGTGTGGATTCTTCCCTGGGACTCAGTCTCTGGCACCCGCTGTACTCGGTGAACACCGCCTTCAAATTTTAATTTTGCATAAGGTGTTTGGCCGGGTTGGGCGTTTGATTTAGATTTTATTCCTACCGACAGATCTTTGTATCCACCCATATCACTTTGCGTGGCATCAATTACCTCTATTTTCCAACCTTGCTTTTCGGCATACCTGGAGTACATCCTGAATAAATCACCAGCAAAAATTGCCGACTCATCTCCACCAGCACCAGCTTTAATCTCCATAATTACATCGCGATCATCATTTGGATCCCTAGGTAGTAACAACTCTTCTAGAATCTCACCAGCTTGATCTTTATTTTTTTCTAATGCCTCAAGTTCAGATACAAATGCAGGATCGACCTCAGCCAACTCTTTGCCGGCATTGAAATCATCTTCGGCTAATTTGTAGGCGCGGTAGCCAGCAATTACTGGCCCTAATTGTGCATAACGCTTTCCTAGCGCTCTAGCTTTGTTTTGATCATTATGAATTGCTGGATCTGCCATTTGTGCCTCTAATGATTCGTACTCAGCTAATAACTCATTTACCTTTGCAAATCTCTCCACTTATACCCTCCCTTCTTAAATATGGATGTAAATTAAAAAGAGAGCACACCACATCTTTCGATGCATTGTGTGCTCTCTTTAAGAAAACTACTTAGTGCCGGACTTATCGGCCTTTCCAAAACGCTCCTGGAATTTAGCTACTCGACCACCAGTATCAAGAATTCTTTGCTTACCGGTATAAAACGGGTGACATACTGAGCAAACTTCAACGTAAATTGAACCATTTTCTTTTGTGCTGCGGGTAGTAAATACTTCACCGCAACCACAAGTTACCTTGGTCTCCACATATTGTGGGTGAATTTCATTCTTCATGTTTCTCCTTGTTTTTTACTGGATCAAATTCATTTCCTAAAAAATGAACTTGTGAACCAGTAGGACTAGTGAAGTACTAGAGGGGATAAGAATAACTCTCAGTGCTATGTGGTCAAAATTGACGCTTACTTAAGCCTCAACACTCTCCTTGTTAGAAGAGCTACCAGATGAAGATTGCTCTCCGCCAGTAGTTGTTTTTTGGATTTGCAGCAGGAACTCAACATTTGATTTCGTGCCCTTCATCTTCTCAAGTAATAGTTCCAGAGCTTGCTGTGGCTCAAGAGCATGCAGCACTCTACGAAGTCGCCAAACAATACTTAACTCTTCAGTACCCATAAGAATTTCTTCTTTTCTTGTACCAGAGGCAACTACATCAACGGCTGGGAATATTCGCTTATCGGCAAACTTACGATTGAGAATAAGCTCCATATTTCCAGTTCCTTTAAACTCTTCGAAAATAACTTCATCCATCTTTGATCCAGTATCAATCAATGCAGTTGCCAAAATAGTTAGTGAGCCACCATTTTCAATATTTCGGGCGGCACCAAAGAATTTCTTTGGTGGATACAGCGCAGCAGAATCAACACCACCGGAAAGAATTCTTCCAGAAGCTGGGGCTGCGATGTTATACGCACGTCCTAATCTAGTAATGGAATCAAGTAGTACAACAACATCATGACCTAACTCAACTAATCTTTTTGCTCGCTCAATTGCTAGTTCGGCAACTGTAGTGTGATCATCAGCTGGGCGATCAAATGTTGAAGCAATGACCTCTCCCTTTACTGAACGTTGCATATCAGTTACTTCTTCTGGGCGCTCATCAACTAGCACAACCATTAGATGACACTCAGGATTATTAGTTGTGATTGCATTTGCAATTGCTTGCAACACCATCGTTTTACCAGCTTTAGGTGGTGAAACAATTAGACCACGTTGACCCTTACCAATTGGTGAGATTAAATCAATAATACGAGTGGTTAAAATATTTGGTTCAGTTTCAAGTCGTAATCTCTCTTGTGGGTAGAGCGGTACTAATTTAGAGAAATCCACTCGTTCTTTAGTATTTTCTGGTTCAATACCATTAATAGTTTCAACTCTAACTAAAGCATTAAATTTTTCACGTCGCTCACCCTCTTTTGGTTCACGCACTGATCCAGTAATTACATCACCTTTACGTAAACTGTATTTTCTGACCTGTTGAAGTGAGACATAAACATCATTTGGTGATGGTAGGTAGCCACCAGTTCTAATAAATGCATAACTATCTAAAATATCTAGTAAACCACCAACTGGCAGTAAAACATCATCTGGTCCAATTACAATTTCACGCTCTTCACGCTGACCTCGATCACGATTTCTATCTCGACCGCGATCTCGTCCTCGATCTCTACGATTATCTCTGCCACCAAAACGTCGGTTCTCACTACGATCTGAGTCGCCAAAGGATCCGGATGAGTTATTTGAATTATTCACTGCAGAATCAGCACTAGAGTCATTTGTATCTGCTTCTGAATTATTGTTTCTATTATTTCGATTATTTTGTCGTTCCATACGACGAGCCTCTCGTTCGTTTTTAGCAGCCTCACGATTTGCTGCCTGCAGGTCTGCAATAGATTGCACTAACTCTGCTTTTTTAAGGGTAGATGCATTTTCAATACCAAGTTGCCCAGCAGCCTTCTTTAAATCACCTAAAGCCATATCTACTAACTCAACCGCATCTGCACGGCTAGTCTTTTTCTTATCTGCCATTTACTTATTGCCATTCTTTCTTATTTATATTTTTATGAGAAGTACCCAGAAAAAAGGTTTTAATTTTTGGGATTTTTATTTATTTCTGTCGCACTTTCCGACAGGGGTAAACCTACCACACCCAAGAGATATTGGGAAAATACCCTACTGTGCCCCGGTTTTGGCTATCTCTAGCTTTAGCGCATTAAACCCGGGAGCCAATGCTGCTACCTGATCAATCTCATCTTCACTATTTGAATACAAAACCATAACTGAAGGGCCTGCTCCGGAAACTACCGCCGCAAGACCTGCACCACGTAATTTTTCTACCAACGCAATAGTTTTTGGCATTGCAGACTCTCGATAGTTCTGGTGGAGTAAATCTTCTGTGGCAGTAAATAGTAGATCTGGACGCTCAGCCAAGGCATGTACAAGTAAGGCAGAACGGGATGAATTAAGAACTGCATCTTGGTGAGGAATGGTTTCTGGTAGAAGTTTTCTTGCTTTAGCGGTTGCTAATTGATTGTCTGGAATAAGTAATAATGCTTTTATCCGATCATCAACCTTCAAACTAACTGCTTTTCCAACCTCACTACTGACTCCATCTGCACCAACTGATTTTTCAATCCAGGCAATAGTTGCGCCACCATAAAATGCAGCAGCAACATTATCTGGATGCCCCTCTAATTCCGTTGCTAATGTAATCAAATCATCATCACTCATATACTGCTCACCTGTTAAAACTAAAGATCTGGCAAGGGTTAAGCCGCCAACAATTGCACTTGCCGAAGAACCAAGGCCACGACCATGTGGGATTACATTCAATGCTCTAAGCGCAATACCTTTTGGCTTAGCTCCCATATGTTCAAAGCCACGCAACATAGACTTAATAACTAAATTCTTTGCATCTTTCTTTACCTCAGATGCACCTTCACCGCTGACATCAACATCAAAGTTTGGTTCATCTAACACTTGTGCGGCATAGCGATCCCGCAGCTCTAGCGCTAAGCCAAATGAATCAAATCCAGGGCCAATATTTGCACTACTAGCTGGCACACTAACTTGCGCCATGGTGGCTTTAAAGGTTAAACCACTATTAACTTTCTTTGATGCCATTATTTAAGACCAATTACCTTTGCTGCTCGTTTTAAATCAACTGGAATTACAATCGGTTTACCGGCTGAATTTAACACCCACTGCACATCCTTTAATCCATTACCAGTAACAGTTACAACTATTACTTGTCCCTTTGGTAGCTTTCTTTGTTCTTTCTTTTTAATTAAACCAGCAAGGCCTGCAGCACTTGAAGGTTCAATAAATACTCCTTCTTTTGCTGCTACTAATCGATAGGCACTTAAAATCTCTTTGTCAGTAACAGAATCGATTAAGCCTTTAGAGCCAACTTGTGCTGCCACAGCTTGATCCCAAGAAGCTGGATTGCCAATTCGAATCGCAGTTGCAATAGTTTCAGGATTTTTAACAATTTTATTCTTAACAATTGGAGCAGCACCAGCTGCTTGAAATCCCCACATCATAGGTAAATTTCTTACCATGCCAGCTGCTTTATACTCTTGATAGCCCTTCCAATAAGCAGTTATGTTTCCAGCGTTACCAACTGGCATGACATGAATATCTGGCGCAGTTTTTAACATATCGACCACTTCAAAGGCTGCAGTTTTCTGTCCTTCAATTCGGAAAGGATTGACTGAATTCACTAGTGATACTGGATAATTTTCAGATAATTCTTTAGCCAGAGTTAAACAATCATCAAAGTTGCCCTTAACTTGTAATAACACCGCGCCATGAGCAATAGCTTGAGCTAGCTTGCCCATTGCAATCTTTCCTTGTGGAACTAATACCACAGGTTTCATTCCTGCTTTTGTAGCATAAGCAGCAGCACTTGCACTTGTGTTGCCGGTGGATGCGCAGATAACTGCTTTTGCACCATCCTCTGCCGCTTTTGAAATCGCCATTGTCATACCACGATCTTTGAAAGAACCAGTTGGGTTAACTCCTTCAACTTTTAACCAGACTTCATTACCTAGTAACTTAGAAAAATACTCAGCATGAACTAGCGGGGTCCCACCTTCACGTAATGTAATTACTGGTGTTTGTTCAGTTACTGGTAGCCATTTTCTATACTCATTAATCACACCTTGCCATTGATGAGCACCTGATTTTTTACCAAACAAATTAGTAATAGACATTAGTTAATTCCCTCTACTCGCAAGACGCTAGCAACATCAGTCACCGCAGATAGCTTGCCAAGATCTTTTACAGTTGCACTCAATGAGGATTCGGTGGAGCTATGAGTCATCACAATTAACTCAGCCTTATCTCCTGCCCCAGTTTGTCGAACAGTTTGAATAGAAACTTGATGAGAGGCAAAAACATGGGCTACAGATTCAAGTACACCAGGCTTATCTGCCACATTTAATCTAATTAAATACCGAGTTTTAGTCTCACCGATCGGTGCAATCTTAAGATCTGCGTAATCACTTTCTTTTGGACCTAATCCACCTGAAACTCTATGTCGAGCAACCGCTACTAGATCACCAAGCACTGCACTTGCAGTTGGCTCACCGCCAGCACCTCGACCATAAAACATCATTTGGCCAGCAGATTCGGCCTCCACAAAGACAGCATTAAATGAGTCCCTGACTGATGCAAGTGGGTGATCCCTTGAAATTAAAGCTGGATGTACTCGAACCGAAATACTTCCATCAGCAGTTAACTCTGCGATCGCTAACAATTTAATTACCATATCAATTGCTTTAGCTACCTTCACATCAGCAGAAGTTATTTTTGAAATTCCTTCGCGATAAACATCTGCATCTGTGACTCTTGAGTGGAAAGCAAGGCTAGCCAAAATAGCTGCTTTAGCAGCTGCATCAATACCTTCAACATCAGCAGTTGGATCAGATTCGGCAAAACCAAGATCTTGTGCTTGCTTTAGTGCATCTGCAAATGCTGTGCCGTTTTCATCCATTTTTGTCAGGATGTAGTTAGTTGTGCCATTAACAATTCCCATAACTCTTAAAACATGATCTCCAACAAGTGATTCTCGTAATGGACGAAGAATTGGAATTGCGCCAGCAACCGCTGCTTCATAATATAAATCTACATTTGCTTTATCAGCAGCCGCATACAAAGCGGCCCCATGCTTAGCTAGCAAGGCCTTATTTGCAGTCACAACTGATTTTCCATTTTTAATTGCAGTAAGAATCAAATCTTTTGCTGGATCGATCCCACCGATTACTTCAATTATTAAATCTATATCTGGGTCAGAAACAACTGAATTTGAATCGGTAGTAAATAAATTTGCTGAGACACCCTCCCGCTTTGTTTTGATATCTCTTACTGCAATTTTAACTAATTCTAAATTTGCTCCAGCTCTAGAAGATAGGTCTGCCTTATTGCTAATAAGTAGTCGAGCGATTTGTAGCCCAACAACGCCGCAGCCCAGCATCCCTACTTTCAGTGTTTTCATGGAAGTAAGTATCTCAAACTTATGACAGTTGCCGTGGCGCTTGATCTACATCCAGATTAAGCAAATCTTGCTCATTTTCCCTGCGCACAATCAATTTGGCGCTGCCTTTTTGCACTGAAACTACTGCTGGACGTGGCATATGGTTGTAGTTGCTTGCCATGCTCCGGCCATAAGCTCCAGTTGCTGGCATAGCAAGTAAGTCACCGGCCGTTACATCTTCAGGTAAGTCAATATCTAAAATTAAAATATCTCCAGTTTCACAATGCTTTCCAACTAATCTGCTTTTGACTGGTTTTGCACTTGAAACCCTATCTGCTAAAAATACTGAGTATTTTGCACCATATAAAGCAGGTCGAATGTTCTCACTCATGCCACCATCAACTGAAATGTACCGACGAATTGAACCATCATCTAAAACCACATTCTTACTTGTACCAACGGTATAAATTGTTGTTGTAGTTGGACCCACAATTGCCCGTCCTGGTTCGATTGAAATCTTTGGAATAGAGATCCCAGCTTTTTTACACTCTGACTTAATTACTGTAGCAATTGCAGGGATTACATAATCAGGTGCAATCGCGCTTTCAGATTTAGTATAAGCAATGCCAAATCCACCACCAATATTTAGTTCGGCAAGCTCTTTTCCATACTTGGCTTTAAATGTAACTAGTACTTCGATTAATCGTTTAGCTGCTAATGAAAATCCATCTATCTCAAAAATTTGAGAACCAATATGAGAGTGGATTCCTGCTAAGTTTAGAGATTTTTCTGACATGCAGCGCTCAATTGCTTCACTGGCACTTCCAGAAGCTATTGAAAATCCAAATTTTACATCTTCGTGTGCAGTAGAAATAAACTCATGAGTATGTGCATCTACGCCAGGAGTAAGCCTTAAATAAATCTTTTGAACCTTACCTAGACTTTGCGCAATCGATGAGACTCTTGTGATCTCGTCAAACGAGTCGATGACTATTGTTCCTACACCTGATGTAATAGCTAACTTAATCTCATCCTCTGATTTATTATTTCCATGAAATTCAATCGCCGCAGGGGGGAATTTCGCAGCCAAGGCCACTTGTAATTCACCTGCACTGCAAACATCAATGCCAACATTTAATTCTTTAAGCCATTTAGCAACTTCAATACTTATAAAAGACTTTGCCGCATAGTAAAGCTGGCAATCTTTAAATTCTGAGTCTAAAGCTGCCTGCCAAGCTTTAGTCCGTAAGTAAAAATCATCCTGGTCAATTACAAAAGTAGGTGAACCAAACTCTTTGACTAGTTTTTGGACACTGCAGCCGGCGATCGAAAGATCACCGCCAAATTCATTCTCCTTGGCAAATACTAAATTGCTTGAGAATAATGAGGTTGGATAATTATTACTTTTCATCACATCTTCTCCGGAGCACTAACACCAAGTAAATCTAAACCATTACTAATAACTTGTGCGGTAGCAAGGCAGAGAGTGGCTCTGGCAGAGTTTAATTCAGTCGGTTTTTCATCCCCTAATGGCAGTACTCGACAATCGTTATAAAAGCGATGGTACTGACTTGCTAAATCTTCAATATATCTAGCAACTCGATGTGGCTCTCTTGCTTGTGCAGCAGCTGAGACCACTCTTGGAAACTCTGCCAATAGTCCAATTAATTCTCGTTCACGCTCATGAACTAGTAGCTCTGGATTAAAACTCTTGATTTCATAATTAATTCCATAATCTTTAGCATTTCTAAGAACTGCACAAATTCGAGCATGTGCGTATTGCACATAATAGACAGGGTTTTCATTTGTATTCTTCCGTAGTAAATCAACATCCATAACCATTGGTGTATCGGTAGGAAATCTAATTAGAGTGTATCTAGCAGCATCTTTGCCTACTTTTTCTACTAACTCTTCTAAAGTAATAATTGTACCAGCCCGCTTAGAAAGTTTTATTTCTTCGCCACCTTCAATGATTTTTACCATCTGGCCAATCAATATTTCTACATCTTTATCTTTATCATCACCAGCACATGCTGCTATAGCTTTAATTCTTCCGACATATCCATGGTGATCAGCCCCCAACATATAAATACAAAGATTGAATCCACGCTCTCTTTTACTCATATAGTAAGCAGAGTCTGATGCAAAGTATGCAAATGAACCATCTGATTTGATCATTACTCGATCTTTATCATCACCAAAGTCTGTCGTTCTGAGCCAGATAGCGCCCTCTAACTCATATACATGCCCTTGCGCCTTTAATTTACTCAATGAATGATCAAAGAAATTATTCTCATATAACGCTTTTTCTGAAAACCAAACATCAAAATGGGTTCCAAAATTATCTAAAACTTTATTTTGTTGAGCTAATTGAAGTTTGTAGCCAGCATCGCGAAAAGCAGCTATCGATTCACTCTCTGGCAAGTTGACTAAGTCGGGATTGCTTTTTTGTATTTGGTTTGCTAGATCTTCAATATATTCACCGTGATAACCAGCTTCAGGTCGTGGTTGATTTAATGCCGCTGCCCTAATTGAGGCGCCAAATAAATCCATTTGATTGCCGCGATCATTAACATAAAACTCACGTGTAACTTCAGCGCCGGCTGCACTTAAAACTCTACCCAATGAATCACCAACAGCTGCCCAACGAGTATGTCCTAAATGAAGTGGCCCAGTTGGATTTGCACTTACAAACTCTAGATTTATCTTTTTTCCAACTAGCAAATTACTAGAGCCATACTCTTTTCCAGCAGAAATAATTTTAGGAATAATTGCAGCTTGGCTGGCGGTCGCTAAAGTTATATTTATAAATCCAGGCCCGGCAATTTCAGTCTTGCTTATGCCTGCCGGGGCTAATAAATTATTACTACTCATAGAATCGATAATCACCTGCGCAATCACCCTCGGCTGCAAATTTGCCTGTTTTGCTAGCGTTAATGCAATTGAGGTTGCATAATCTCCATGGTCGCGATTTTTTGGTCGTTCTAAAATTATTTGAGCGGGAATCTGGCACTGAAGTAAATTGGATTTTTTGGCAATTTCCAGCGCTTTATGGATTGCCGCAGCAACCTCACTTTGCACTGAATCTGCACTCATTTGAGCAAGGTTACCCGCTTGAGCTTGCTAAAGGTCGCTGAGTTTTGGTGATGCCGCTATTTAAGCCGTAATCTTTGCCCCTCACTTACTTAGCAATGCGGGAGTGGTGAAATGGCAGACACGCAGGTCTTAGGAACCTGTGCTTCGGCGTGTGGGTTCAAGTCCCACCTCCCGCACCAGTTGTATTTAATAATTTTGTAGGGAAGGCTAGAGGCATGGCAGATAAAAATTTCTTATCATGGGTTGGATTTAAGGGCGAGGATGAGAGTAAGCCTGCGCCATCACAAAATGCGTTAGAAAGAATTCGCGAGCTAGAAAGTCAGTTAAATGATCTTCGCTCCAGACGTGATATCACGGGATTAAGCCGTGAAGAGTTTGAAATATTAGCTACTGAAACTGCAATGAGCATTATTAAATCTGCTCAACAACGTGAAGCTAAGGCCAATACTGCGGTATCTAGGATTGTAAATGAAACAAATAGAGCAGCCAAAGAAAAATTAGATAGTGCTGAATCTAAAGCTAAAAGCATTCTTTCATCGGCTGAATCCCGAGGTCGTAAATACATATCAGCAGCCGAAGATGATGCAGCTGAACTTATTATTAATGCCGAGGGTAAAGCTGACGAGATATTAAATAAATCAGCTCGCGAGGCTGCTCATTTAACTACAGCGGCAAGACGAGATGCTCAAAAGTTAATTGAAGATGCGTCAAAGAATATTATCGATTATCGCTCTTGGTTATCTTCTGCAATCTCTGAGGCCGAAAGATTACACAGAACACAGAATGCTTCTCTAAATGCAGCAGAGCATGCAATTCAGGAGTCAAGACAAAAGCTAAAGCACGCCTTTGATCGACTTTCACAATTGCAAATGGATATTAATGCAAATCTGGATGGCCAAAATAGACCTACCGGGAAAACATATGTGCCAGGCGCTGGTAAAAAAGCGGCTGCTGCTGCAGCTAGAAAACAAAAAACAGCTAACAGTAAAAACAAGAAAAAGAAGTAACCTAAAAGTTGAAGTTAATAACTTCATCTAGGTGATATTTTTATGAGTTCAAAAAATACAACTGGCAAAATAGGTATTCGCCATATCTCCTCAATTGATGGCCTAAGAGCAATTGCAGTTACTGCAGTGGTGCTCTATCACTTAGGTATCTCTTGGATTCCAGGTGGATTTCTAGGAGTTGATCTATTTTTTGTAATCTCTGGATATGTAATTACTCGTTTAATTCTGGACTCAATAAACCAATCTAGTGCATTAGATTTGCGTGCATTTTATGCAGCAAGATTAAGGAGAATTTACCCAGGTTTATTATTCATGGTTATCTCCACCATTATTTTCATTGGCGTTTGGGCACCGGAGGCAATAAAAAGATTTTTAACTGATCTACCCTATGTGTTAACTGGCACGATGAACTGGTCACTAGTTGCCAGACAGCAAGATTACTTTGAAACTATTGGCAGACCACCACTGCTTCAACATACTTGGTCACTTGCTGTTGAATTGCAGTACTACTTAATTTGGCCCATCATTTTACTTACAGTTTTAAAGTATTTTGGTAAAAGGCATATTGCTCGTTCGGCATTAATCATTGCCGTGGTATCTGGTGTTGCATTATTTTTTGTTTCGTTCCAATTAGATCAATCAAATGCTCAACAAGTTAGCCATATTTATTTCGGGACAGATACTCATTCGATTGGCCTATTTCTAGGATCAGCACTTGCTGTCTCTTGGATTCCACAAAATTTAAGTGCAGATATAGAAAAAAGAGCTCAAGATGTAATTGATGGAATTGGTGTAGCTGGTTTATTAGGTTTAGTTGCCACATTTTTATTTATTGATGCAAACAATGCCAACCTTTATCAAATCGCTTTTCCATTAGCTGGAGTATTTGGGTGCTTGGTAATTATCTCGTTAGTTCACCCAGCATCAAGATTTGCCCCAATTATTAGTAGTGCCCCCTTTCGCTGGGTAGGGCAGAGAAGTTATGGAATATACATATGGCACTGGGTTATTTTTCAAGTCACCCGTCCCAGCGTTGATTTAACTGGTGAAACTTGGGCGCTTTATTTAGCCAGGGTTTTACTGGTACTAGCGCTAGCTGATATCTCACTTCGTTGGGTAGAGATTCCATTTCGCCAAGGAGTAGTTCAAAACTGGTTTAGAGGAATGAAGTATCGCTCAGCTAAAGTAAAACTTCGCCAGCAAATATCTATTGTGGGTTCAGTAATAGTTGTGCTTGCCGTTACATCATCTATTTCAATACAGGCTATTAATAAGGGAGAGCAGATTGCTACCGATATAACCCAAGATGCAAATGATCAGAATTTTGAACAGAAAGATCTTGCTGACACTACTGGACTTTGGGTAACTGGCGATAGCGTAATTTTGGGAATTAGAAGTAAATTAGAGAGTAAAGAACATGTCTCATTGGTCAATGCCCGAGTTGGCCGACAAGCTCCAGAATTGTTAGCAGCAGTCCGGGTAGATCAAGTTGCAGT
Source organism: Actinobacteria bacterium BACL4 MAG-120820-bin23 (assembly GCA_001437855.1). Classification (GTDB taxonomy): domain Bacteria; phylum Actinomycetota; class Actinomycetes; order Nanopelagicales; family Nanopelagicaceae; genus Nanopelagicus. The sequence continues at coordinate 14,169 of LIBD01000010.1, forward strand.
GCCAGAATCACCAGTTATCTTTAATCTAGGAAATAACAATGCTCTCTCTGAACAAACAGTGATTGATATTTTTGAGGTTGTTAAAAACCAACCCCAAATTATTGTGGTGAACACTGCCGTTCCAAGACCTTGGCGAGAGCAAAATAATTTGATTATTTCTAAAGTTTCATCCCTTTATTCAAAAGTAACCTTAATTGATTGGGATCGAATTTCGAAAGATCGTCCAGAGTTATTTGCACCAGATGGCATTCATTTAAGTCCATTAGGTTCAGATGTTTATGTAGATTTAGTATTGAGTGCATTAATTAAATAATTTGTAAAAAAATAGCCCCTGATTTCTCAGGGGCTATTTAAATTACTTGTTACGGTTTAAGACCAGCTACCTGGCAAGCCATGAATCTTACCTTCTACAATTTCACCATCTGCATAAACTGTTGAGACTTTAACCTGCACCCAACCAGATGTATCGTTCTTAGTAATTTGTTGCTTGAACTCGCTCGCTGGCACAGTTGCTACCAAGCGCCAATCGCCTACGCCGTTATCGCGTAATTCAACGTTGTAACCAGTAATACCAGCAGATGCTGCTGGTGCTTTCCAATTAACCATGGCGCCAGTTTCATTATAAATTGAAACAATTCCTACTGGAGCTTCATAAGCTGTAATTGGAGTTTCACCTGGTTCAGTTGTTGGCTGTTCAGTTGGTGTATTACTTTCTGAAGCCACTGGTGTTGGTGTAACAGTTGTTGACTCAGAAGATGAATTTTGAGAAATAACTGCAACTGCCAAAATTAAAATACCAACTACTACTGCGATCACAACAGCCTTAGAGGATCCTGAGCCACTACTTCTGCTAACTGAAGGTGTTCTAGCGGATGCAGCAGGTCTTGGGGTAGTTGAAATTGAGGAGATTGAAGATCGTGATGATCCGCTAACTGGTACTGCTGGTATTGAGTACCGAGTTGATGAACGGGCTGATCGCTTTGCGCTCTTTCTTACGCTTTTCTTAGCTGAAGATTTTTTAACATTCTTCTTAGCTGAA
>LIBD01000011.1 GCA_001437855.1 Actinobacteria bacterium BACL4 MAG-120820-bin23
GAGATCGAAGATGATTCTGTGGTTATAACTAGGACGATTAATTCGCAAGGAAAATCTCGGGTATTAATTGGCAATACGGTCAGCTCTGCTTCGGCAATCACCGCATTTGCCGCTTCACTAGTCGAGATTCATGCGCAGTCCTCATCATCTAAATTGTTAAAACCAGCTGTTAGTAGGGAGTTGTTAGATAGGTTCGGTGGTATTGATATCGCAGCTTATCAAGAGGCCTATCATCAGTATGGGGAGTTAAGTAGGAAAATACTTGAACTTAAATCGCAATTAAATCAACGTGATAAAGAGATAACTTCATTAGAGGAGTTTGCTGCTGAGTACTCAAAACTCTTACCAAAATCTGGTGAACTCGAGCAGATTGAAAATGAGCTAGCAAAACTAGGCTCAGTCGAACAGTTAAATCAGGCGGTCACATCTGCGTTAAATCTTTTTGAAAGCGATGAGATCTCAGCGGTAAATCTGCTACAGCAAATACGTAAATCAATAGATTCAGTTGCTGGCAAAGATATTGAGTTAGATAAGCTCGCAGAGCGCTTCACTGAGAGCCTGCTGAACCTGCAAGATATTGGCAGTGACCTTAACTCCTATTTGATTTCATTAGAGGCAGACCCTGCTCGTTTTGCTTTTTTGCAGGAGCGAAAGTCAGCACTGAACTCGTTGCTTAAAAAGTTTGGTAAAGGCAGTGATAGGCAGATAGCTTTTGAACAATTAATTGAAGAGGGGTCTCTGGTTAAGGAGCGACTATCTGATCTAGCCGGTGGTAGTGAGCGACTTTTAGAGTTAGAACAAGAACGTGATCAACTATTTAGCAGATTACAAAAATTAGCTGTTGATTTATCAAAAAATCGCCATCAAGTCGCTTCGCTATTGTCAGATAAAGTGACGCAGGAGGTGAGAAATCTGTCGATGCCAAATGCAAGCTTTGTAATTAAGCAAGATGTATCACCTGGTGATAAGCCAGATCAGTACTCCCAATTTGGCTTAGATGAAATTTCAATTTTATTCTCCGCTCATGCCGGGGCAAGTGCAATGCCATTAAGTAAGGTGGCAAGTGGTGGTGAGTTATCGCGCGTAATGCTGGCGTTAGAGGTTGTCATTGCCGAAGCTGAACCAATTGGAACATATATTTTTGATGAGGTAGATGCAGGAGTTGGTGGTAAGGCAGCTGTTGAGGTAGGTCGAAGGCTTGCCAAACTTTCAAAATCATCACAAGTAATTGTTGTGACACATCTACCTCAAGTTGCAGTTTGGGCAGATAACCATTTGGTGGTGAAGAAAAGTGAATCAGGCTCAATAACTCAAAGTGATGTCACCGAGGTAAGTGAGGAGGAGCGCAAAATTGAAATTGCGAGAATGCTTAGCGGTCAGGAGGATTCTCAAACTGCTAAGGAGCACGCAAGTGAGTTATTAACCATTGTTAGACAATCCATGATAAGTTAGTGCTCCATGACCGCCCCTCATGTGAGCAAACATATTTTTGTTACAGGTGGCGTCGCCTCAAGTTTAGGCAAGGGACTTACCGCTTCAAGTTTAGGTCGTTTATTGAGAGCTCGTGGCTTACGAGTAACCATGCAGAAGCTAGATCCATACTTAAATGTTGATCCTGGCACAATGAATCCTTTTCAACATGGTGAGGTCTTTGTAACAGATGATGGGTCTGAGACAGATCTTGATATCGGCCATTATGAGCGTTTTCTAGATCGAAACTTGCATGGCTCTGCCAATATAACAACTGGTCAAATTTACTCAGCTGTTATTGCCAAGGAGCGTCGAGGAGAGTACCTAGGCGAGACGGTTCAAGTAATTCCTCACATCACAAATCAGATTAAAGATGCCATCAAAGCCATGGCGAATGAAGATGTTGATATCGTTATTACTGAAATTGGTGGCACGGTTGGCGATATTGAATCGTTGCCATTTTTGGAGGCGGCTCGACAGATTAGGCAAGATGTTGGCCGGGATAATGTTTTTTATTTACATGTTTCCTTAGTTCCTTATATGGGCCCATCGGGTGAGTTAAAGACTAAGCCCACCCAACACTCAGTTTCAGCTCTTCGTTCCATCGGTATTACCCCAGATGCGATTGTGTTAAGAAGTGATCGGCAAATTCCTGAATCGGTAAAGCGCAAGATTTCATTGATGTGTGATGTTGAGTTAGCAGGAGTTGTGGCAGCAATGGACGCGCCCTCTATTTACGATATTCCTAAGGTGCTCTATGCCGAAGGATTAGATAGTTATGTGGTCCATCGACTTGGTATTAAAACAGCAGATGTGGTTTGGGGTGAGTGGGAGGATCTATTAAATAAGGTTCATAACCCAAAACATGAAGTGACTGTGGCACTAGTGGGTAAATATATTGATCTGCCCGATGCCTATTTATCAGTAACTGAAGCATTGCGCGCTGGTGGATTTGCAAATTTTGCCAGGGTCAATATTAAGTGGGTAGCTAGCGATAGTTGTGTGTCAGACCAGCAGGCAGCTGAGAGCCTTGCTGATGTAGATGCCATTTGTGTTCCAGGTGGTTTTGGTGTGCGGGGCATTGAAGGCAAACTTGGCGCACTTAAATTTGCCAGAGAGAATAAAATTCCGACCTTAGGGTTATGTCTTGGTTTGCAATGTATGGTTATTGAGGCTTCGCGCAATTTAGCTGGCTTAAAGGATGCAAACTCTGCTGAATTTGATGATAAGACTAGTAATCCAGTGATATCCACAATGAGTGAGCAGGTCGATATTGTGGCTGGCAATGGTCAAATGGGTGCAACTATGAGGCTTGGTTTATATAAAGCTGATCTTCTTCCAGGTTCGCTAGTTGCTGGAGTTTATGGTGCCTTGCAGGTAAGTGAGAGACATCGACACCGATATGAAGTTAACAATAAGTATCGCGATCAGATTACAAGTACTGGAATGGTTTTCTCTGGTCTTTCCCCAGATAAGAATCTAGTTGAATTCGTTGAGTTACCAAAAAATATTCATCCGTATTATGTTGGTACTCAAGCGCACCCTGAGTTTCTATCTCGGCCAACTCGGCCACATCCTTTGTTTGCTGGTTTGATTGCAGCGGCAATTGCAAAGCATGGCAAGTGATCATTTAGCTGATTTTTTCAATTTTCTAACAATTGAAAAGGGTCTATCTAAAAATACAACCGAGGCATATCGTCGTGATTTAGAGCGATATTTTCACTATTTATCGACAAAACAACTTTCAGTTGAATCTGCATCATCAGATGATTTAACTCTATATGTCGCTTGGCTGCGCGGGAAAGATAATACAGAGTTCAAAATGGGGGAGTCCTCTATTTCCCGTAATGTAATAAGTGTTAGGGGATACTACGGATACCTAGCTAAGGAGCATGGTTTTAATAATCCAGCTCTTAATTTTAAGCCACCAAAAATTAGCAAACGTTTGCCGAAGGCATTGAGTGTGGAGCAGGTTTTAAAAATGCTCAACATTGCCGGAGATGACCTAGCTTCAATTCGAGATCGAGCCTTGGTTGAAGTTTTATACTCAACTGGCGCCAGAGTTAGTGAAATTGTGGAGTTAAATCTGGTAGATCTATCAACGATCTCTAGTGGCAGCGGGAGTGTGACCACAATAAAACTTCGTGGCAAGGGTGGCAAGGAGCGTATTGTTCCTATTGGTAGTTTTGCAGTTGCTGCCCTAGAAAACTATTTGACTAGATGCCGACCAACTCTTGTAAAAAACTTAACCCAAAAATCTTTCTTCTTAAATCAAAAGGGTGGTCGACTTACCCGGCAAAGTGCCTGGAGTATTGTGATTAAGGCTGCAGAGCGAGCAGGTATTAAAGAGCAGGTCTCACCACACTCAATGCGTCACTCCTTTGCAACTCATTTATTAGATGGTGGGGCAGATATTAGAGTGGTGCAAGAATTATTAGGACACGCCTCGGTTACAACAACCCAAATTTATACTTTAATCACAATTGACAGACTTCGGGAAAGTTACAGTACCGCTCATCCAAGAGGAAAGTAGATCTATCTGCCTCTTAATCGGCGAGCAATAATACTTTGATCGCCCTTAGATTCTAGATCTGCAATTATGATTGAAAGTGATTCTCTAACAATTCGGCCGCGATCAACAGCTAGGCCAAGATCTCCTCTTAGTGCAAGTCGCGCTTGGTCCAAATCATAAAGTTCATCTGGTGATAAATACACAGTAATTTTCTCATCATGCTTTTCTCTACCTGAAGGGGAGCGGTCAAATGCATTTACTCGTCGCCTTGGAGTCTGTCTAACAGCGTTTTTTTGCTTAGCATTTGATACTGGAGCTTCTGTAATCTCTTCGGCACTCTCGCGTTGAGAAGGGACCGCACTTAAAGTTGCAGTGTTTCTAAATAACTCATCTGCGCCCGGCAAACTTACTCTGCGGCTCATTTTGCTCCTCCTCGTGCTATTAATTCCTTAGCTAACCGTCGATAAGAGGCTGAGCCAGTACTACTGCTGGCATATGCTGTCACTGGCAAGCCCGCAACAGTTGATTCGGAGAACCTAACTGTGCGAGAGATTATTGTGTCAAATACCTCTTCTGGAAACTCTTTATCAATTAACTCTAAAACTTCACGAGAATGGCTGGTTTTTCGCTCAAACATCGTTGCCAATATTCCGTAAATCTCTAACTCCGGATTAGTGTTTTCTTTGATTTTCTCAATAGTTTTCTTCACTAGAGATAAACCAAGAACTGCAAAGTACTCACATTCCATCGGAATAATTACGCCATTAGATGCAGTTAGTGCATTTACTGTAAGGGTGCCAAGTGATGGTGAGCAATCAATTAGGACCACATCATATTTATCAAGCACTGGTGCCAATAGTTTTCTAAGTTTGTGCTCCTTGGCAATTTCAGAGACGAAAGCGGCTTCAGCTGCTGCTAGATCCTCATGACCTCTAATGAAATCCAACCCAGCAACTGCAGATTTAAGAATGAAATCCTCTAGCTTTGCCTCTGAGTCATTTAATAAATACCAAATAGAGCCATACTGCTCCCGAAGGGCAGCCCCCTTAATTCCTAATCCAGTTGTCATAGAGGCTTGCGAATCAAAATCAATCAATAAAACTCGGCGGCCAGCTTCAGCTAACGCAGCTCCTAAATTAATTGCAGTTGTAGTTTTACCAACTCCACCTTTTTGGTTAACCACAGAGATCACTCTGGCATTGCCAGCGGCAGGATTTTTTGGTGGCTCTGGAAAATTTTTTTGTTTTCTGCCCAAAACATCTGAGGTAGTTGCCAAACTCTCTTCCCGTGGATTGGAGCGGGCAGGTGAGTTTGTCGATTTAACGTTTAACCGAGAAGTCTGTCTAGCGTTTTTTCCCATGGCCAGAACCTACGGTGGGGCAAGTGCAAAGGCAAGGATGTGTGAAGTATCTTGTGCGCATGTCGCAAGAAATTTTTACGCCACAGGTGGCTGCCACACCTTCAATTACAGATGGGCGGGTAGCTGGATTCTCCCTGCACCTAGAGAATTTTGATGGCCCCTTTGACCTACTCTTACAACTTATCTCCAGGCACAAGATGGATATCACCGAGGTGGCACTTGGTACTGTCACCGATGAGTTCATTTCATATATAAAGCAGTTAGAAAACAGTGAAAATGGCTGGGATTTGGATAAGACCACAGAATTTTTGGTGGTGGCAGCAACCCTCTTAGATTTAAAGGCGGCTAAGTTACTTCCGTCAGGTGAGGTAGATGATGAGTCAGATCTAGCTCTACTGGAGGCGCGAGATCTGCTATTTGCCCGACTGCTGCAATACCGGGCTTTTAAAGAGATTGCGGCAATCTTCAGTGAGCGAATAGAGCGGGAAGAGAAGTCCTTCCCAAGAACTGTGGCATTAGAGCCGCACTTTGCCCAACTACTTCCTGAGGTATTGATCGGGGTTGGCGCCCAGCGCTTTGCCGCCATTGCAAACCGAGTTTTGACCCCGAAAACTACTCCCATCTTCAGCATCGACCACCTGCATAGACCATTAGTTAGCGTCGCAGAGCAGGCGGGTAAGGTAGTAGAGATGCTGCGCAAGGCAGGTCGAGTAACTTTTAGATCATTGGTATCAGATGCCAACTCAACCTTGGTGGTTGTGGCTCGATTCCTGGCTCTACTTGAGCTATATCGTGAAGGGGTCGTAAGGTTTGAACAGGTAATTTCACTTGGCGAGCTGCAGATAACTTGGGTTGGCAGCGCAGATGGTGAGGTTAGGGTAAGTGATGAGTTTGATATTCCACCACAACCAGTAGATGAGGCCGATAATGTCTGAAGTTGAACTTCAACGAAGCTTAGAAGCTATCTTAATGGTGGTAGATGAGCCTGTTTCGGAGCTTGTTCTAGCGCAGATCATTGAAGTGCCGACTGAGGAGATTGTTTCAGCACTGACTGCTTTGGCTGCAAAGTATGAGGTTGAGCAGAGAGGCTTTGAACTACGCCAGGTTTCAGGAGGTTGGCGCTACTACAGCCACCCGGAGATGTCTGGGTTAGTTGAAAAGTTTGTCCTAGATGGCCAACAAGCCAAATTGACGCAGGCCGCGTTAGAGACCCTAGCGGTTATCGCGTATCGACAACCAGTCTCAAGAGCTCGAGTTTCAGCAATCAGAGGGGTTAATGTCGAGGCGGTTATGAAGACCTTGGTTAATCGGGGATTGGTTGAGGAGGCTGGGATTGAAGGCGAATCTGGCGCTGTGCTGTATCAAACAACCTCATTTTTTCTTGAAAAATTGGGCCTTAACTCCATCGCAGATTTGCCTGCGTTAGCACCATTTTTGCCTGATATTGATGGCTTGGATGAGTTACTTTCAACATTAACTGATTAAAAAGATCTAAATATTGCTGCCGTATTTTCGCGGTAGAGTTGCGCGTGGGTTTAAGTAGATTAAATAAATTAATTGCCGAAGCTGGTGTGGCAAGCCGTCGGGCTGCAGATAAATTAATTGCCGAGGGCAGAGTTAGCATAGATGGTGAGACCATCACCGAGCTTGGATTTAAAGCAGATCCGGAAATAAGTGACATTAAAGTAGATGGTGAGAGTTTAAAGTTAACAAAGTCTAAAACTTATCTTGCTTTTCATAAACCAAGAGGCGTAATTTCCACCATGTCAGACCCTGAGGGTCGGGATAATTTAGGAGACTACTTTAAGGATAGGAAAGACCGCCTGTATCACGTCGGTCGTCTTGATAAGGATTCTGAGGGACTAATTCTGCTGACAAATGATGGTGAGTTTGCCCATCGCGCAACCCATCCCTCATATGGGTTGGAAAAGCACTACTTGGTTGAGATCGAGGGAGAGTTTAATAAGCAGCTATCCGACCAATTGTTGCAAGGGGTGCGCCTTGAAGACGGATTAGCTCGGGCGATAAAAGTAGTTCACGCCAGAGCAGTCAGTCGCAACCACCACTGGGTGGAGATCACAATTCATGAGGGCAGGTACCACATAATCAGACGGCTTATCGAATCCCTAGGATTAAAGGTCTTGCGCCTGATCAGAACTGAGTTTGGTCCAATCGGCATAGGAGATATGAAGCCAGGCAGGCACAGGATTCTAAATAGTCCAGAGTTACTAAATTTATTTAAGGTTTTAAATATAAAACAATAAGTCGGTTTTGAGAATATCTATTTATATATTTATCGATATTAGAGAAGGCCTAAAGTATCAATTTATCGACTTTTATGAGCATATATCGCTATAGATTTATATATATATCGGTATTTAGGCCAGGAGCCCAAACCATATAAATATATTTATCGATATTAACAAAATGGATTTCTTACTTTAGCGACATCTTTACTTATTAACTAAACGTTAATCGAGATTGAACTCATTCTCGCTACTATTATCAAATGAGAGTCAGAGGTATACGCGGGGCGACCCAGTTGAGCGTGGACTCTGCTGCGGAGATGCAGGCAGCTGTTGGGGAGCTATTGACGAAAATGCTTGCAGAGAATGCTCTTTCCCGCGAAGATCTGATTTCTGTGCTTCTAACCTCTACACCTGATCTTAAAAGTGAGTTTCCAGCCGTGGCTGCCAGGGGTATTGGTTTATCTGGTGTGCCATTGCTTTGTGCGCAAGAGATTGATGTTGCTCAAGCTATGCCTCGAGTTGTAAGAGTGCTTATGCACGCAAACTTGGACCTTGATCTTCAAGAGGTAAAGCATATTTACCTACGGGGCGCCGCTTCATTGCGCAAAGATCTCGCTCAATAATTCAATGTTTGCCTCAGTACGCGTTGTTGGCGCCGGATTGATTGGCACTTCAATCGCTCTTGCCCTTAAATCTAATGGAAAACAAGTCGAAGTTATTGATATTCAACCGGCTGCTCAACTTTTAGCAGTTGATTTGGTAAAAGGTGAACAAATTTCACAACCTGACTTGATATTAGTAGCAGTCCCAGTTGATGTAACTGAAGGGGTTGTTTTAGAACAGATTTCAAGCAATCCCAACTCATTAGTTTGTGATTTATCTAGCGTAAAGTCTGATCTTCAACTTAAGGTAAAGCAGTTATCAGGTAACACCAACAACTTTATCTCACTGCATCCCATGGCTGGCCGTGAGGTCTCCGGAGCAGAAGGAGCTAGGGCTGACTTGTTTGACGGACGGGCCTGGATTGCAATTGAAAATCTAGATGCTGATGACCGCGCCAAAAGCATTGTCTCTGAGTTAATAAAGATCTGCTCTGGAACTGCATATTGGATGAGTGCTACCAAGCATGATGAGGTTGTAGCAAGTCTTTCTCATCTGCCACAAATTTTAAGCTCAGCACTTGCGGCTCAACTGAACGCAATATCTGAAGAAAACTTGAGCACCGCCGGCCAAGGATTACGCGATGTTACCCGACTTGCAAAATCTGATGCCCAACTATGGACCAAGATTCTTCTTAATAACAATCAAAGTATTTCGGTTGCACTTTTAAGATTGATAGATGATTTATCTAAATTAGAAAAAGACTTGTCTAGTAAGAATGAGAGAAATGTTAAGAGTTTTTTGCAGTCAGGCATTGAAGGCAAGGATAGAATTCCTGGTAAACATGGAGCTAAAGAACGAGATTATTCATTTTTACCAATTGTAATCGATGATAAACCAGGCCAGCTTGCGCGGATTTTCAATGAGTGCGCTCAGGTAAATGTAAATGTGGAAGACTTAAGTATTGAGCACTCACCAGGTCAAGAAACAGGATTGATTACCCTGGCCTTATCGCAATCTGATTGTCAAAAGTTGTCGCTTCATTTAATTGAGCAAGGATTTAAGGTTCATCCAGCCAAATATCGATAAATTAATTTAGTTCTTAAAGATAGACTAAGTACATGTCGAACCTGGTTTTAGCAATTGATGGTCCAAGTGGTTCTGGCAAATCTTCTACCGCAAAAGCGATTGCAATTAGGGCTAATTGGAGCTATCTAGATACCGGGGCCTTATATAGAGCCGTTACATTACTTGCGTTAGAAAAGAAAATTGATTCGGAAGATTCATTGATGCAGGAGCTATCAGGTAATGAAATCTCATTTGAAACCTCGCCAGTTTCCCCAAAGGTGCTAATCAACGGCAAAGATGTGTCAGTTGAAATTAGAATGCAGCGAATCAATGATTCAGTTAGTGAAGTGTCAGCAATGCCACAGGTTCGAAATTTCTTATTAGAAATTCAGCGCAAATATATTACCCAGGCTCCAGTTGGAATTGTTGTAGAAGGTAGAGATATTGGAACGGTAGTCGCCCCACATGCACAGTTAAAAATTTATCTACACGCAGATATTGATGCCCGAGCCAAACGTAGAGAGATTGAGATGTTGGAAGATTTGGCCACTAAGGATGTTGAGCAATCATTATCTAGGCGAGATGAGATTGATTCGACAAGGGCGGTATCGCCACTTTCTCAAGCAGAAGATGCAGCAGTGATTGACTCCACCCGCTTAACGTTAGATGAAGTAACTGATCAGATCTGGAAATGGCTTAAACAAAGAAATCTGCTAGGCCTGCCTACTATTGCAGTAATAGGTCGACCTAATGTTGGAAAATCAACATTAGTAAATCGAATGATTGGCCGGAGAGAAGCGATTGTTGAAGATACTCCAGGTGTTACTCGGGATCGAGTTAAGTATGAAGCTGAATGGAATGGCAGAAGATTCTTCTTAATTGACACTGGTGGGTGGGAAGTAAAACCAGAAGGAATATCTGAAAAAATTACAGCTGGAGCAGAGGCTGCAATCAGTGAAGCAGATTTGATTATGTTTGTTGTTGACACCCAGGTTGGCGCACTTGATGAGGATCAGTCTTTAGTCGATCTATTAAGAAAAAGTGGCAAGAAAATCTTATTAGTAGCAAATAAGATTGATAATGCAGAGGATGAGGCAGATGGCTACGCTCTGTGGAATCTAGGTTTGGGGGAGCCACGATTTGTGTCCGCTCTACACGGTCGAGGAAGCGGGGATCTGTTAGATCTACTAATTGAACAATTACCAGAGGTCGGCACCCAGCAAGTAGATGATGGATTTAGACGAGTGGCGTTAGTTGGTCGACCTAATGTTGGTAAATCTAGCTTACTAAATGCATTAGCTGGTTCTGCTAGATCTTTAGTTGATGATGCTGAAGGAACAACGCGAGATGCAGTTGATGAACTGATTGAGTTTGGTGGATCAACTTGGCGTTTTATAGACACCGCTGGAATTAGAAGGCGAGCACATCAAGCAAGTGGAACTGATTATTACGCATCTTTGAGAACACAGATTGCGCTAGAACGATCAGAGGTAGCATTGATAATTTTTGATGCGTCACAGATTATTACCGAGCAAGATATAAGAATTGTCAGCATGGCAGATGAGGCTGGAAAGGCCTTAGTAATTGTTATGAATAAATGGGATTTAGTTGATGAAGAGCGACAATTGGTCTTAGATCGTGAAATAGACCGACAACTTGAGCGATATCCATGGGCGCAACGAGTAAATTTGTCTGCAAAGACTGGCTGGCATCGGGATCGATTAGCACCAGCACTTCGCACCGCTTTAACTAGCTGGGAAAAACGAATTCCAACGGCCAAGCTCAACGCCTTTTTGGGTGAGCTGGTTGGGGCAAATCCACCACCTGTGCGATCAGGTAAGCAACCTAAGATTAAATTCGCCACTCAAGCCGGAACCTGCCCGCCTAAATTTGTTATCTTTGCCACCGAGTTCCTAGAAAGTGCCTACCGTCGCTTTATTGAGCGTAGGTTAAGAGAGGACTTTGGTTTCATTGGTACTCCGATAGAAGTGGCAGTTAAATTGAAAGATAGAGACAATGGTTAACATTCCCAATGCTTTAACCTTGTTGCGAGCCTTAGGCGTACCTGCTTTTTTATACCTATTTCTAATCGCAGATCAGCCCGTTGCGGCATTCATAGTTATAGCAATTGGTGGTTTAACCGATTACTTAGATGGAAAATTGGCAAGAGCTCTTAATCAAAGTACTGAATTTGGTGCCAAATTTGATCCCGTAGTCGATCGCCTATACATAACTGCAGTTGTGTTAGCGCTAGCAAGTCGAGAGTACCTACCTTGGGCACTAGTGATTGCGATTTTAGCCAGAGATTTGATTATGGCGCTATTAGTGGCATATCAAAGAGTGAAAAGATTTGAATATGTGCAGGTATCTTTTTTAGGAAAGGCTGCAACCTTTAACCTCCTTTACGCCTTTCCCTTCCTACTCCTAAAAGATGTAAGCGCTATTGGGTCGGCTGCCTATATTCTTGGCTGGGCGTTTGCAATTTGGGGGATCGCACTATACTTCTACACAGCCTTTCAGTATCTGTTTAAAGCATTAGTTTCTTCTAGATAGGGGAGTTATGTCGGCCGTTCCAGAAAATCTTCGCTACACCAAGGAACATGAGTGGGTTGAGGAGTTGGCTCCAAACAAATTTAGAGTAGGCATTACAGATTATGCACAATCTGCCCTGGGCGACATTGTTTATATCCAATTGCCAAAACTTTCATCACAGGTTTTAGCCAATTCCGTTTGCGGAGAGGTGGAATCGACCAAATCAGTCTCTGAGATATACGCACCAATAACTGGCAAAGTCGTATCTGTTAACTCTAGCTTAGAGAGCAATCCTGAGATTATTAATACCGATCCCTATGGAAAAGGGTGGATAGTTGAGATCGAGATAAGTCAGGCGACGCTTTCTGAATCCTTACTTTCTGCTGCGGACTATCAAAATTTGACCGCTTGACCGGCACATCTGTTAGTAATAGTGTCAGCCTTTAGTTTAACTTAACCATAGGGGGAATTTGTGGCCGATAAGGTAACTCCGCCTAATGATTTGACCTCGACCTTAAATTTACGGCAGTTGCGTTCAATTCCAGGAAGTATGGCATCTGAGGAGTTATATAAATCTTTATCCGCAGAGCAACAGCAAGTGGTTAATGCTCTATCTGATGGTGTCGGTATTTTGCTGGTATTAAAGGGTGCTGGAGTTGGCGGCAGGTACCTCTTGGATGCAATGGAGACAAAGGTCGGACGCGATATAAATAATGAAATTTGTTTAGATGATATTACAGTTTCACGTTCACATGCATTGATTACAAAGAGTAATGGTCAGTACTTCATTAAGGATCTAGGAAGTTTAAATGGTACTTATTTAAATGCGATCTCTGTCCGAGATACAGCGATTACATCTGGCGATGAAATTCAGATCGGTAAGTATCACTTGACGCTTTTTGTTGGGCATAAAAAATGAGTCTGCCAGCAAGAGCTTACTTAAGCATCGGCGAGGTGCTCTCTAAATTAAGAGCTGAGTTCTCTGATATCACTATCTCTAAGATTAGATTTTTAGAGTCAGAAGGGTTAATTGAGCCACAACGAACCCCAAGTGGCTATCGTAAATTTACAAATGCAGATCTTGAGCGGTTGCGCTTTGTTTTATTGGCTCAACGTGATCAATACCTACCGCTTAAGGTAATAAAAGAGAATCTTGATGCAATGGACCGAGGCTTAGTACCAGCAAAAAGTATCGGAGCGGTTGCTACCCCAAGACTTGCCTCTCAAGATGGTGTGTTAACTGCTGATCAATTTGCTAGTAACAATGACCTTAGATTGACACGATCTGAATTACTTGCGGCTTCAAACTTAAGTGATGACCAGTTAACTGAGATCGAATCCTATGGTTTGATTGCAATAAGAGGCCGACACTATGACAGTGATGCATTGGCAGTTGCTAAAGCAGTTGCAGAGATTTCTGCTTATGGAATTGGTGCCAGACATTTAAGAGCATTTAAAACAGCAGCGGATCGAGAGATCGGTTTAGTTGAGCAAGTTACTACGCCATTACTTCGACAGAAAGGCTCTGAGGCTAAAGCCCGGGCTGAAGAGGTAGAGCGAGAGTTGGCTTCACTTTCAATTAGATTGCATGCTTCTTTGGTTCGTGCTGGCTTGCATCGAACTAAGTAATCGAACAAAGTAATTGATTAATTAATGAGCAAGTACCATCCAGTTGAGGTTATGGGCGTTCGAGTTGAAATGCCATCTAATCAACCAATCGTTTTATTAAAAGAGTTAGATGGCGCAAGGTATTTGCCAATCTGGTTAGGTGCGGTAGAGGCAACTGCAATCGCATTTGCACAACAAGAAGTTATTCCACCAAGACCGTTAACTCATGATCTCTTCAAAGATGTATTAGGACAATTAGGGGCAAAGCTAAATACTGTTTACCTAACTGAGATCAAGGATGGGATTTTCTATGCCCAATTAAATTTCCAAGATGGACCAGCGGTTTCAGCCCGGCCAAGTGATGCCATTGCATTGGCACTGCGGATTGGGGCACCGATACTAGCTAGCGAGCAACTACTCGCGGATGCTGGGATTGAGATTCCAGACCAGGCCGAAGATGAGGTCGAACGCTTTAAGGAGTTCTTAGATCAGATAAAACCAGAAGATTTTCTTGGTTAAGTCCAACTCTCAACCTGTGGTTAAGAATTTTCGTGTCGATACCTGCCGTAACTAGCTATATCTTCTACAATTAAGCCCTCCCCATAGAATTGAGTCCCCATGAGCGCAAATACCGAAATCGGATATCGCGGTGCTACCGCATGTGTTGCTGCCGGAATTTCTTACCGACAATTAGATTATTGGGCACGCACAGGTTTAGTTGAACCAGGTGTTAGGGGAGCTGCAGGATCTGGCTCACAGCGACTATATGGTTTTAGAGATATTTTAGTTTTAAAAATAGTGAAGCGTTTACTAGATACTGGTGTATCGCTGCAAAATATTAGAACTGCAGTTGAGCACTTAAGAGAGCGTGGTGTTTCAGATTTGGAAAGCATCACCCTGATGAGCGATGGTGCTTCAATTTATGAGTGCACTAGCGCAGATGAGATTGTAGATTTACTGCAGGGCGGCCAGGGAGTATTTGGCATTGCAATCGGTAAGGTCTGGACTGAGGTGGAAGGTTCGCTATCTACCTTGCAAGGGGAGAGTTTAACCGACGGCAGTTTGGTTATTAGTGGCGAAACTAACGATGAGCTAGCCCAACGTAGAAAACTAAAAGGGGCCTAAACCAAATACCATTACTTCCCTAACTTATTGAATCGGGGAGTGGTGTCAGAAAGATCTAAGTTTGTCGACCGTCATATCGGTCCCAATGAGTATCAGCTCAATACCATGCTCATGGAATTAGGTTATAAAGATCTAGATTCTTTCATCACTGCAGTTGTGCCAAAAAATATTCATATCAAAGGCGAGATAGAAAAGTCTTTACCAGTGGGAATTTCTGAAGTAGATGCAATTAATGAGATTTCTAAGATAGCAAGAAAAAATATGGTATATAAATCTCTTATCGGCACTGGTTATTATGGGACCATTACGCC
>LIBD01000012.1 GCA_001437855.1 Actinobacteria bacterium BACL4 MAG-120820-bin23
CTTAAACTAACTGACAATTGGCAGATCTGGCTGAGATAAATTTACCCGTTTAACGCCCTTATTCTCCGGCAAGTCCAGCAATGCATTTAATACCTTACATTTTTGTTCAATTTGTTGAATTAGGCCCCAATCTATTTGCAGGGATTTGCCTTTATATTTGGTACTCATTTGGACCAAGCCAGTATCAGTAACAGCTAATGAGATTAGATTAGTAATTAGCTCAGTCATCTCTCCTGGATTTGGTCGATTAAAAGGGCAACTGAGGTTAAATTTGATTTACTTGGATTCTGTAAAATTACTAGTGGCAATCGATCCTGCACCGCTAATTGGGTTGCAGAGGTAGGTTTGAATATATCTCCCGAGTTATCAAAATTAATAGCGGAACTTTGGCTTCCTACGGCTTTTGCAACTGCAATTTTCTCGCTTATCGTAATAATGATGGACCGATCTAGCCATTTCCGAGCTACATCAACTGAATCTATCCAATCTAATTGTTCAAGCGAGCCCTTAATAGCACGAGTTTCAACTCTTGCGATCTTTGATCCAATACTGGGCCTAATTGCATCATTAGATAATTTATTTAAGATTTCAGTTTGGGCCATACTTCCCTGAACTTCAAAAGACTTAACAGTTAATAGAGAGGACCAACCAAGTAGATAGGCAGATAAAGAAATAAGTAAAATGACCAAAACTGTTAATAGAATGGGTCGCTTTTTTTGAGTCTTTTGTCCCATGAAACTATAGATCAGAAATTGCTTGTAAAATTGGTTGCGCTAATGAATTAACATCTCCAGCTCCTAAAGTAATTATCACATCTCCACTTTTAGCAATTTTTGAAATTTCTTCCACTACTTTGATCATTGATGGCTCAAACTTGACTTTATCTGTACTCATTTCTCTTGCAATCATCAGCGAAGACACACCTGGAAGAGGTGCTTCACTTGCGGCATACACTTCTAATAAGTACGTGTAATCAGCCAAACTTAAAGCCTCACTAAATTCCTTAGCAAATGCTGCCGTCCTTGAATATCGATGCGGTTGAAAAATAACTAACACCCGACCTGCTTGAGCCAAATTTCTTGCTGCCGTTAATGTTACATTTATTTCTGTTGGGTGATGGCCATAATCATCAATAACCTTAATTCCAGATACTTCACCCCTTAATTCAAAACG
The DNA here is from genome assembly GCA_001437855.1 of Actinobacteria bacterium BACL4 MAG-120820-bin23. Lineage (GTDB taxonomy): Bacteria > Actinomycetota > Actinomycetes > Nanopelagicales > Nanopelagicaceae > Nanopelagicus. The sequence goes on from LIBD01000012.1 coordinate 1,174, forward strand.
GCGCCTAGTCCCAGTGAAACTCTTCAATCCAATTAACATTTTTTCTTCAGGCACCGACAGAGCGCTGCCGGCAGCAAAAGCAGCTAGCGCATTTAGAAGATTGTGTTTCCCGACAACTGACAAGTTCAAATCACCAACTTTTCGACCGGTATTGGTAATCGTGGCAACTGAGGTAGTTGGGGCTAGGTGAATTCGATCTATTTTAAAGTCATTATTGGCATCCTCACCATACAAATAAACTCTTAAATCATCGCGAGAAATTCTAGATAGCAGCTTCTTTACTCCTGAATCATCTCCACAAGCAACCAAAAAACCATTTTGTTTAATGGATTTAACAAAGTCTTCAAAAACAAGAAATACTTCCTCCTCATTAGCAAAGTGGTCTACATGATCGAGCTCAACATTTGTAATGATTGCACCATTTGGCTTATAGGCCAGGAATGATCCATCAGATTCGTCCGCTTCAGCGATAAATACTGATCCGCTTCCACTATGTGCGTTTGTGCCAGCTGTATTGATGGTTCCACCGATAGCAAAAGAGGGGTCAAGTCCGGCCGATTGCAAAGCTACAGTTAACATCGCCGTGGTCGTAGTTTTTCCATGAGTACCAGCTATTGCTATGGAGTTAGATTCAGACATCAACCATGCAAGTGCTTCAGCTCTTGCAGTGATTGGAATCCCTTTTGATTTTGCAAAGGTTAACTCTGGATTCATATTACTGATAGCTGAAGACATAATCACTAATTCACACTCTTTTAAATTATTCTCGTTATGCCCAATAAATATTTCCGCGCCTAATGCGCGTAATGACTTAATTACCGCTGAATCATTTTTATCTGAGCCCGAGACTGATAATCCCTTTGCAAGCATTATTCTGGCGATACCGCTCATTCCGGAGCCACCAATTCCAATAAAGTGAATTTTAGTTGCACCTAATTTCTTTAGATCGATACTAGAACTAGTACCCATATTATTTTTCCACTTCACTTATGATTGCAGTACCAATGATCTGACTTGCATTAAATTTTATATTTGAAACTGGCTTATATTCTCTAGAAGTTCGCCATATTTCATCCCAGTTGCTAATCAGCCAGTCAGCATTGAATTTATTATCATCTATTACTTGAGCTGCGCCGAGATCTTGTAAATCTAAGGCGTTTGCTGATTGCTCACCATTGCCAATAGGTAATGGAATTAAGATTGCAAACTTCCCTACCGCTGCCAGCTCAGCACAGGTTAGAGCACCACTTCTAGCGATTACTAAATCGCAAGCTTGATAAGCGGCTGGCATATCATTTATATACGCTAGGGGTAAGTAATTTTCAGTACTTGTCGGAAGTGGATTGCTCCTTCCAACTGAATGTACAACTTGAATTCCTTTTTCAGTGAAAAATGATAATGACTGCAAAATGGCTTCATTAAGATGTCTTGAGCCTTGCGAACCTCCAAATACTAAAATTGTTGGCTTATCAAATGATAAACGCCATTTTTCGAGTTGAGAAATTCTAATATTTGATTTAATCTCTAAAGGTTTTTCACTGTTCTCGATAATTTCAGACCGGATTGGCATTCCAGTCAATTTAGCATTTCGCCATCTGCCAATTTTGTTGCCCGCTCTACTAAATGCAATAAATATTTCTTTTGCAAATAGTGCTCCTAACCGATTGGCCCATCCAGGAATTGCATTAGCCTCGTGGATAAATATAGGTTTTCGCAAGATCGCTGCAGCAAGATATATCGGCGGGCATGCATAGCCGCCAAAGCCAATAACTAAACTCGCACTTCGGCAGATATTAAAAGATTTCCAAGTTGCATAAATTAATTTAAAAGGCCAAATGAGTACTGATGGCGTGAATTGTCGTGGCATTAAAACTTTAGGGATGTTAATTAATTCAAACCCTGCGCTAGGAACCAATTGATTTTCAAGTCCGCTTTTTGTGCCAACAAAGCTCAATTGCCAATCTGGCCTAGCCTTTCGCAACCAGTCCGCAACAGCTAGGGCAGGCTCAACGTGGCCTGCGGTGCCACCGCCTGCAAATACAACGGTAGTTTTCATATAGTTGATCTTCTAATTTGGTTTGCCTTAATCCCATATGCAATCTCTGGAGTCCTTCTAGCTACACCTAAAACAAACCCAACGGCAAGTAAATTTGCGAGCAACGAGGAGCCACCATAAGAAATAAACGGCAATGTAACTCCAATAACTGGAATCAGTGATGTAGCCGAACCAATATTGATAGTAACTTGAGCGATAAACCAACATGCGATTGCAGCCGTGGCGTATCGTGAGAAATTATCTTTCGTTTTTAATGCAACTCTTACTATGGCATAAATAAGCGCTGAGTAAAGTCCTAAAACTAATAATGAACCAAGCAATCCCAGCTCTTCACCGATTACCGAAAAAATAAAGTCTGTATGAGCTTCAGCCAAATTAGCCCACTTTTGTTTACTAGCTCCTAAGCCACTGCCCCATAAACCGCCACTTGCCAATCCCATAATGCTATGAGCTGGTTGCCATCCAGAAAATTTGTAATACTTCTCATCAAATGGATCAAAAAGAGCAGCGAATCTATTCATTCGGTAAGCGCTACTGAAAACAAATGCACTACCAATAACAATTCCAACAACAAATACTGATAGAAATAGTTTCAAAGGTGCTCCAGCTATAAATAAAATACCGATGAATATCAATAGAATCAACAAAGCCGTACCTAAATCTTTTTGAAGCAAAATAATTGATGCAATAACAGCTATTGCAGGTAGCAGGACAAAGAGGCTTTTAGTGCCATCCCGATTTAAGTCGATATTTTTAAGCTGATAGGCACACCAAAGAATTAGACCAAACTTTGCAAATTCTGATGGTTGTAAAGTAAAACCCCAGAATTCAACCCAATTTAGATTTCCTTTAACATCTTTGCCAAGAAAGGAAACAAAAGGCAATAATAGAGTTAAAATTGAGACTGTAAGTGAAATTTTTGCAATCCTAAGCCAAACTGTGCCTCGAACTTTATAAGCCCAATATGCTGCTGCGGTGCCAATAATCAAAAAGAAGAATTGACGCATGAAAATAGAGTATGAATTACCGTTTTCTTGCAATGACGTAACTGTCGAAGCAGATAAAACCATGGTTAGACCTAGAGCTGCTAGAAATACTGTACTCCAAAGGATTAAATAAAAAGGCAGTTCTGGTCGCGCAAAAATTTTGGAGTATCTACTGTTTTCAAGGCTTTGCTTCATTTAGCTAACTCCCGAACAGCCGCTGAAAACAATTCTCCTCTTTCAGCATATGAAACAAACTGGTCCATAGATGCGCAGGCAGGAGCAAGTAAAACCGTGTCTCCAGGCACTGCAATGCCCTTCGCATGACTTACTACTTCCAGCATTAATTGTCTTGAGTCAGTACTTTTTTCAAATTTCTTTATTGGTACGCTCTTTGATAGTTTTACAAAAGTATCAGCAATCAATTCTTTATCTTCACCGATTAGTAAAACAGACTTAATTCTATTTGAACATCTTTGAACTAATTCATCCATACTTGCGCCCTTGGCAAGTCCACCAGCTATCCATATGATGTTGAAATTTGAAAGCAGGGATGCAATTGCTGCATGAGGATTGGTTGCTTTTGAATCGTCAATCCACTTAATGTCATTTTCCTCAAGTACTAACTCCATGCGGTGGTGATCTGGGGTGAACTTACTTAAACCTGCTTTAATATCTTTATGATTAATTCCAATAGCTAAAGAAAGGGCTGCTGCTGCAAGTGCGTTAGATACATTATGGGGTACTGATGGTTTTATATCGCCTAACTCAGCAATCTCGTGCGCATGATCTTTTGAACCAGCAAAAGCCCGATCGATTAGTAAATCCTCGACCAGACCTAATTCACCTTTACTAGGTGTCGCCAGTGAAAACCAAATGACCTCTTGATTTTTTAACTTGGTGGCCAATATAGGGTCACTCTTATTTGCAATTATTACCTTTGAATGAGTTACGAGCTTTAGCTTTGCCGCAATATATTTTTCATAAGTTCCGTGCCAGTCAATATGATCCTCAGATATGTTTAGCAAAGCAATAGCCTCAAACTTGGCAGCATTGCTCCACTCAATTTGAAAAGATGAAAGCTCTAGCGCTAAGTAGTCTAAAGGCTCCTGCTGGCACACCGTTTCAATTACAGTTTCACCAATATTGCCACAAGCCTTACCCTTTATGTTGGCAGAGTTAAAAATAGATTCAACCATCTTTATAGTTGTGGTTTTGCCATTAGTGCCTGTAAGTGCGATCCATTTCTGATTTGGAGCTAAGACATTCTTCACCTCCCAGGCAAAATCAATCTCGCTAATTATTTGTGCTCCACTTATGCGAAGATCTTTTATAACTTGATGATCCAACCGCCATCCCGGAGAAACAACTGCTAGATCAATTTCGTCGGGAATTGTATTAACCACACCACTTTGGCTACTTTTTTTCTCATCGAAAATATTCACCTTAGCACCAAAATCACTTAATGCCTTCTGGACGGCCATCCCAGTTATTCCCGCACCAATTACAAGACATTTCTTACCTTTTAACTTTTCAATAAAGTTCATACTATGAAGTCACCCACTGCGCATAAAACAAGCCAAGTCCGGCAGCAACACCAAGGCTTGCAATAATCCAAAATCTAATAACAATAGTTACTTCGCCCCAGCCCATTAATTCAAAATGATGCTGAAGTGGTGCCATTTTAAAAACTCGCTTACCTCCAGATATTTTAAAATATAAAACTTGAATTATGACCGATGAAGTTATAAGAACAAAAATGAACCCCAATACTGTAAGTAATAATTGAGTTCGCAATGTGATCGCAATTCCAGCTAATGCACCACCTAGCGCTAAAGAACCAACATCACCCATAAATATTTTTGCAGGAGATGCATTCCACCATAAGAATCCACCGCATGCACCAGCAAATGCTGCAGCCAAAACAGCTAAATCAAGCGGATCCCTTACGGCGTAACATTTTGCTCCTGGTGAAATAGCACAGCTTTGTCCAAACTCCCAAACTCCTATCAAGATAAATGAAGTAAATACCATTACGGCAGCACCAGTTGCTAGACCATCTAATCCATCAGTTAAGTTAACGCCATTACTAGTTCCTAAAACCATAACTATTACCCAAAGTATTACTACTACTAATGCAAGCTTGATTGAAGTGTCTCTTACGGTAGATAGATAACTTGAAATAGGCGTTAGACCAGTTTCATCAGGAAATTGCAAGCCTGCGTATCCGAAGGCGCCAGCAACTACTGCCTGACCCAACAATTTTTGTTTTGCATTTAATCCAAGAGATCTCTGCTTGGCTACCTTTAACCAATCATCAATAAACCCAACAATTCCTAAGCCAACTACTAAGCCAATCACTAACAGTGCAGAGGTTGTGGTTGCAATTCCAGTGATTAAATGGCTTACAAAGTATCCAACTAGCATGGCGGCAATTAATGCCAACCCACCCATGGTCGGTGTACCCCTTTTTACATGATGTGAAGTTGGGCCATCATCGCGAATGATTTGGCCATATCCTTTTTTAGCTAATAATCTAATAAGTCCAGGTGTGGCAAAAAAAGCAAAGATGGCTGAAATTCCACCCGAAAGTAGTATTCCTCTCACAGTTGCTCTCCATTCCATCTTAAGTTTACCGCTTGGGCTAAATCTTCAAATTTTTCCGACCTTGAAGCTTTTAATAAAACAACATCCCCCACTGAAAAGTTATCGACTAACTGTAAAACAGCATCTGCATCTGAGCAGTTATGAAGGAGCATATGTTTAGCACTTTTTTGGTCTCCCGCTAGCTTATATAGATCAGTACTCACACTCACTAAATGATCTACGCCTAAATCAATGCAATATTTAACAATCGCTTCATGTGCTGAAATTTCAATTGAGCCTAACTCATGCATCTTTCCAAGAATTGCCCATGAAGATCCACCGCTTTCTTGGCTTAGCAATACCAGGGTTTTTATAGCAGCTTTCATACTTTCTGGATTAGCATTGTAATAGTCATTAATAAATTGGATACCCTTAGTCTCAGTAACTTCCATACGCCACTTGCTGCTTAATTTTGCTACAGTCAATCCAGTAGCAATATTTTCATTAGATACTTTAAGAGCATAAGCTGCAGCAGAAGCGGCTAGAGCATTTGGAATTTGTTGCTCCCCAATAACTTGAAGTGAAACTGAATTTCTGCCGCTTGGAGTAACTAAATCAAAGTGTGCATACCCACCATGTATTTCTACATCTGCAGCTCTAATTTCTTGCTGCTCACCAAAAGAAATCTTTTCTATGGACATACCATCAGCCATTTTTGGTGTCCATGAATCGTAGCTTCCTAAAACTGCAATTGCGCTGCTGCCCAAACCAGCTATTAGCTCGCCTTTTGTTTTCGCTATTTTTTCTACAGATCCGAACTCGCCGATATGCGCTGTGCCAACTACCAAAACTACACCCACATCAGGCTCTGAGATCTTAGTTAATTTTAAAATATCACCTTCGTGCCGAGCGCCCATTTCTAAAATGCAATACTTGGTATTTTTGTCACATCTTAAGATTGTCAGTGGTACTCCAATTTCAGTATTGAAGTTTCCTTCAGTTGCTACTGTCTCTCCTAATTGTCTTAAAATTGAGTATAAAAACTCTTTTGTCGTTGTTTTGCCTTGAGAACCAGTTATACCAACAACTTTCAGTCCTTGAATGTTATTTCGCACATAATTAGCAATCGATAGCAGCGCCTGACCAACATCTTTTACTAATACTGATGGTGCATCGATGCTTTTTGAAACAATTGCGAATGCTGACCCATTTTTGATTGCTTCAAGAACAAAATCATGTCCATCAACTTGAGTGCCTTTAAAGGCAACAAAAAATGTACCATTCGTTGCTAACTTTGAATTAATAATAGGTAGTTGATCTACAACAAACTCTTCTGGGATGTTACTTAGCTTTCCATCAACGATTTCGGCTAACTTCTTGGCTGAGATACTAATCATGGGCTGCTCACCTGCTTGATCGCATTAGCTAACTCAATTCGATCATCAAATGGATAGATAGTTCCGCTAATCTCCTGACCTATTTCATGGCCCTTCCCAAGAACAATTACACAATCCCCAGCTTTAGCTTGCTGACAGGCAAATACAATGGCTTCTTTTCGATCACTGATTACCGAACCCTTAACTGCTACATCTAAACCAAGTGTCATTTCTTCAAGAATTTGCTCCACGGATTCACCTCGTGGGTTATCGCTAGTAAATATTGGCAGATCACTCTCATTGAATAATGCAGCGCCCATTAACGGCCTCTTAGTCTTATCTCTTTGACCACCACAGCCTAAAACCGATATTACTTTACCGGTAGTGAAATTCTGTACAGTTTTCAAAACCCGCTCAACTGCATCTGGTGTGTGAGCATAATCTACTAGAGCGGTAAATTCTTGTCCCAAAGAGATTTGTTCAAGTCTGCCCGGTACAGACTTTAATTTCGATAAAGAATCAGAAATCTGTAAATCAGACAGTCCAGTCAAACTTGCTGAAACAACTGCAAGGAGTAAATTATCTAAATTAAACTCACCCTTTAATCCAAAAGCTCCAGAAATATGGTTGCCTAATTTACTCTTTATCTCAACCTCGTAACCGAAGTCTTTTGAAATGATCTTAGAGAAATTCCAATCTGCATTATTATCTATTCTAGAGATTGTTACTGTTGGAATTTTTGTTACTTTTAGCAATTTAACTCCATAAGAGTTGTCAATATTTATAACTGCTTGTTCGGCGTACTCTTCAGTAAATAGTGCTGCTTTTGCCTCAAAGTAGTTCTCCATATTTATATGGTAGTCAAGGTGATCTTGAGTTAAATTAGTAAAGCCTGCAACCTTGTATCTACATCCTTTTATTCGCAATTGGTCAATTGCATGGCTACTTACCTCCATGACCAAATGTTTTATACCTTCTTTCACCATTTGTGCTGTGACTTGCTGAAGTTCATTAGCTTCGGGTGTAGTTCTAGTACCAGGTTCTAAGTTAGCCTTAAAGCGCGTTCCTAGCGTTCCGATTAATCCAGAACTAATACTATTAAGCTCCCATATCTGATTAATTAAATCAGTCGTAGTAGTTTTTCCATTGGTACCAGTAATTCCAATAGAGATAAGTTTTTTAAATGGATAATCAAAAAACCATGCAGAAAGTTCCCCAAGTATTTGACGAGGTGAAGCACACACAAAACTTGGAATAGAAGAATTAATTGGAATATCACTAAGGACTGCTACTGCCCCATTTTTGATTGCAGTATCTAAAAAATTTGATCCATGGGTTTTAGTCCCAGGCAGCGCTACAAATAGATCACCTTTTTGAATATTTCCTGAATTTATTGAGATACCAGATACTTCAATACTTTTATTAAATATTTCAGAATCAAAATCTGCTAATTGCTTTGTAACTCTAATGGAAGGGAGTGACATCATTTATGCCCCAGCCTTCTTAGAATTTTTATTAGCTAGTATTTTACTTTTTAAAGCTGCTTCAGTTAGAGATAGGTGCGTCTCAGATACAGGTGTAGGTTTTATCCGTTCATTCTGAAGTACAAAACTCATAACTTTTTTGAATACTGGACCTGCAAGCACCCCACCCCAGTGCATTCCTTTTGGATCTTGAATAGTTACATTAACTACGTATTTTGGTTGATCAGCAGGGGCAAAGCCAATAAATGAAGCGGTATACCCACTGTAACAACCACAATTTGAATTATATCTTTCTGCGGTTCCGGTTTTACCAGCAACGCGGTATCCATCAATTGCAGCAGATGGCGCTGTGCCGTTTGGAGAAACAACACTTTCCATCATTTTGCGAAGGCTTTGAGCGGTTTGCTGACTTAGTACTTGAATAGATTCGGATTTTTCTGAAGCTGTAAATTTTCCAGTTTGATCAACTAATCCAGCCAAGATTGTTGGTTTTACTCGAACACCATCATTCGCAATTGTGGCAAATACTGAAGTAGCTTGCATTGCAGTCACTGAATAACCCTGACCAAATGCAATAGTAGGAAGTGATGTGCCAGACCAATCCTTTACTGGATGTAAAATTCCAGCAGACTCTCCAGGTAATTTTGAGTTTGTATTTTCACCAATGCCAAACTTTTTCAAGTAGTTATAGAGAGCATCCTTACCTAGAGACTGGCCAAGTTTGATTGAACCTGTGTTGCTAGAAACTGCTAATAACCCAGTGGTGGTAAGTCTTTGTGGTGGATGTTTTTCGTGATCTCTAAATGTTTCACCAGCAACTTTTAATGAATAAGGAATAGTAAAAACTGTGTCTGGTGTAACAAGTTTTTCCTGTAGCGCTGCGGCTACAGTAATTACTTTGCCAATTGATCCTGGTTCATAGACTTCCTGCACCGAAGGATTTCGTAACTTATTTTGGGTAATACTTTCTGAGTCATTTGGGTCAAATGTTGGAGCACTGGCTTGAGCTAAAATATGGCCAGTTCTTGGATCCATAACAATCACTGTGCCTGACTCCGCCCTAGCTGCTGCTACTGCCTGACTTATAGCATTCTGGGCTACCCATTGAACATCCCGATCGATCGTTAATCGAATACTTGTGCCAGATTTTGCCTCAGTTCGGATCTGCTCAGAACCGGGGATTATATTTCCGCGTCCGTTTGCATAAACATATTTTCCATTAATTCCAGAAAGGATTGAATTTAAACTACTCTCAATACCAGATGCACCAACTCCTTGATCATTAATAATGCCAACTAGAGATGCACTCAATTTTCCATTTGGATACTCCCTGATATAGCTACGCTCAGGTACAAATCCACCGATTCGTTTACTTATTCCTTCTTGTGTTTTTAGAATTTCAATATTGTAGGCAGTAATAGCGGCGTAAACATCTCGCCATTTTGAAGGCTCCACATCTTTTGCAATTAGCACATAGCGCCTCTGGCCAGTTAGATTTTGAATTAATTCCGATTCGCTTAAACCTAGTATCGGTGCAACCACCTTTGCAGCATTTATTGGGTCATTTACTACCGTTTGATCAACTGCAATATTTATAGCCGAAATGCTCCTGGCTAGCTCCACACCGTTTTTATCAAAAATAGCACCTCTAGGTGCTAGCAAAGTCGCTGATTTATTTAATTCAATATCTACTTTTTCAACATACTCTTGGGCGCGGATTGCCTGAATTTCAATTAATCTTAATCCGAATAACATCATTAGAATGATTAGAACTGCAACTACTTTTCGAATTCTGTCTTGAACTATTTGATCTTGGTTCATTGGCCACCCACACTCATGTCCAGAAAGTAAGGCTTCTTGGCAGTAATCATTCCCAGATTACTTGCACTCTCTGCTAGTTGATCTGGAGATGACTTTTTAGCAACCTCTTTAAGAATCGCTTCTCGCTCATCTTTTAAAATTTGTGCTTGCACTTTTAATTCACTTAATTTGAAGGCATCTTGAGCGAGCGCAGTATTAATCACCAGTAATGCAAAAAGTCCTAAGGTGAAAATGGTGGCGAGAATAATGCCAAATGTGCGATCGGCAACCGCCTGGCCTGATTTGACCTCCGGCACTAATTTAAGAACAACTCTATTTGTTTGTTCTTTTACGACCTTACGTGAGATTTTAAGGGCAGGTGCTAATTCAAAAATAGCCATTAAGCAGCCACCCGTTCGATAGCACGTAGCCTCATTGACTGCGATCTTGGATTACTTATTTGCTCACTTTCAGCAGAAGATTCACTGCCACTTACTAATAATCGATAATGGGCAGCTGAGTTAGGTAAATCCATTGGTAGACCACGTGGGGTTTTAGCTGCGCTAACTTGGGTAAAAAATCGCTTTACAATTCGATCTTCTAAGGATTGATAGGACATGACTACTAAGCGCCCACCAATACTTAAAGCTGATAATGCTGCTGGAATTGCCCGTTCTAGGATCGCTAGCTCCTGGTTGACCTCAATTCGCAGTGCTTGGAAGGTGCGCTTGGCTGGGTTGCCACCGGTCCGCCGAGCAGCAGCCGGGATTGAGTTTTTAACTATCTCAGCTAGATCTTTAGTTGTTTTTAACTCACCTTGAGTTCGAGCTTTGATGATATTTTCGGCAATCTTGCTAGCAAATTTTTCTTCGCCATAGGTTTGAATTATTTTTGCTAACTGGCCATGAGAGTAAGTATTTAGTATCACCTCAGCTGATAATTTTGCACTTTGATCCATGCGCATATCAAGCGGGGCCTGTTTGGAGTATGAAAAACCACGCTCTGCTAAATCTAGCTGCATGGACGAGACTCCTAGATCAAATAAAACTGCATCGACCTTTGTCACACCAGCTTGCGCCATAACAGCCTCTATTTGATCGTAGGTGGCATTTACCAATGTGCTTCGATTAAGGTATTTTTTTAGCTCATTTTTTGCGATCTCAAGTGCTGACTGATCACGATCTATTCCGATTAAATGTAAGTTATCAAACTTTTCTAAGAACAATTTGGCATGTCCGGCTAGTCCCAAAGTAGCATCAATTAAAAATGGCTTTTCTTTATTGGTTATTGCTGGTGAAAGTAAATCCAGGCAGCGATTTAATGCCACTGGTATGTGGGCAATATCTGTACTCATTTACTCTCCCCCTTTTCTCATTTTTTCTCTACTTTTTTTATCTATCTTTACTAACTTTTTTGCTCTGCTATTTATCTCTTACTTGCTCAGATATCTACTTAGGTCACCGCCACTTGACGGAGCTTGACTAATAACGCGCGGCACCGGGGAAGTGGCGCCGCGAATGGTTTAGTGGCGGTGGCCTAAATAGATATTTGATTGGATTTAAAACAATCCAGGTAGGACCTCCTCTGAGACATCAGCAAATGTTTTTTCTCGATCTTGTAAATACTTACTCCATGAAGTTGAATCCCAAATTTCTAATCTGGTATTGGCGCCAATGACTACGCAATTTTTTTCTAAAGATGCATATGTTCGAAGCCCAGTAGGAATAGTTACCCGTCCTTGATTATCTGGAACTTCATCGTGGGCGCCAGCAAACATCACACGTAGGTAATCTCGAGAATTTTTTTGAGTAACTGGTGCTTGTCGTAATCTTTCGGTAATCAATGCAAACTCAGAGGCTGGAAAAACATATAAACAATGCTCTTGACCTTTGGTAATTACTAAGCCATCTGCTAATTCATCTCTAAATCTGGCTGGCAGAATCAATCTGCCCTTTTCATCAAGCTTTGGTTCGTGGGTACCCAGAAACATCTACTGGCCTCCCCTTTACGCTCAAGCTAAACCTCAGGTCACCACTTTACTCCCTTTTTCCCCACTTTCAACCCCCCGCACCCACTTTTCATCCATTCTCCCCACCTTTTTTGGGCATAAAAAAACCACCTCCCTTGAGGGGGTGGTTTATCTGTCTGAGTGGTTTTACCCAGCTAAGCGATCACTAAATCTCGTTGTTATTCCTTCGATCCCACCGCTCCTCCAGGTTTGAGCCGATACCAAACTTCTTATTACCCCTGCTCATTTGCGGCTTTAGGCTGATATTGGTGATGATTAAAAGCACCCCAGTTAAACTGATTAAAAAGGCGATCACGCCCACCACTGTTTGCTTGGCTACTAAACCTGAGACCAGTGCCAAAAGGCCAACTAATAGGATGCTAAAACCTAAGAGAA
>LIBD01000013.1 GCA_001437855.1 Actinobacteria bacterium BACL4 MAG-120820-bin23
TACGTGAACAATTCCGTTGGCATCAATATCAAAGGTGACTTCGATTTGGGGAACTCCGCGTGGGGCAGGTGGTAGACCAGTTAACTCAAACATGCCAAGTTTCTTGTTGTAAGCAGCCATTTCGCGCTCACCTTGGAATACTTGAATTTGCACAGCTGGTTGGTTGTCATCTGCGGTTGAGAAGATTTCACTTCGTTTAGTTGGGATGGTGGTGTTTCGCTCAATTAACTTAGTCATAACTCCACCCTTGGTTTCAATACCAAGAGATAGTGGTGTGACATCAAGTAGTAAGACATCTTTTACTTCACCCTTTAATACACCAGCTTGCAAAGCTGCGCCAACTGCAACTACCTCATCTGGATTAACTCCTTTATTTGGCTCTTGTCCGCCAGTTAAAGATTTAACCAACTCAACAACTGCTGGCATACGGGTAGAGCCACCAACTAGAACTACATGATCAATATCTGCAATTGGAATTCCAGCATCCCGAAGTACTGATTGAAATGGCTTCTTACACCTTTCCAAAAGATCAGCGGTTAATCCTTGAAATTGCGCTCTAGTAATTGTTTCATCTAAGAAAAGTGGATTCTTTTCAGTATCAACTGTTATGTATGGCAAATTGATTGAGGTTTGGGCAGAGGATGAAAGTTCAATCTTTGCTTTCTCGGCAGCCTCTCTAACTCGTTGCATTGCCATCTTATCCTTTGTTAAATCAATACCGTTTTTAGCAGCAAATGTTTTAACTAAGTGATCAACTAATGCTTGATCCCAATCATCGCCACCAAGGTTGTTATCACCATTAGTAGCTTTTACTTCAACAACACCTTCACCAATTTCTAGTAAAGATACGTCAAATGTTCCGCCACCTAGGTCAAATACTAAAATTGTTTGTTCTTTATCGCCCTTATCTAAACCATAAGCTAGGGCTGCAGCGGTTGGCTCATTAACAATACGAAGCACATTAAGGCCAGCAATTTCACCAGCCTCTTTAGTTGCTTGACGTTGTGCATCATTAAAGTATGCCGGCACAGTAATTACTGCATCCGCTACCGTCTCACCTAAATAACTTTCCGCATCGCGCTTTAATTTCATCAATATGCGAGCGCTAATCTCCTGGGCGGTGTACTTCTTGCCATCAATATCTTGGCTCCAATTAGTTCCCATATGTCTTTTAACCGAGCGAATAGTGCGCTCAACATTTGTTACCGATTGTCGCTTGGCAACCTCACCAACTAACACCTCACCATTTTTAGCAAATGCCACAATCGATGGGGTAGTGCGAGCACCCTCGGCATTTGCAATAACAGTTGGCTCACCGCCCTCTAATACCGATACGCAACTATTAGTTGTTCCTAAATCAATTCCAACAGCTCTGGCCATTTGTTTTTCTCACTCTCTTTTCTTAGCTAGATTTTTCTCGCCCCGTAAGGGTTGGCTTTTTTGGCCTCACCCATATAGGTATATCTTCAGCCTTGAGTGCCTATCTAGTCAAAAGGTTGAGCCAAGTAGGCTCAAGGTTGCTGCCTACATAACTATCTAAGCGTGGGCTTTATTCCCAAGCCCCTCTTTTAGGTCTTAATAGAGCAGAGGTGAGTAAGCCACCAGCTAGCCCGCCTAGGTGGGCCTTCCAATCAATGCCCGGAATAAAGACTGGGATTGCAATATTTATGGCGATCAATGGTGCCACCTCTTTTAAGTTTGCCCCGAGAGATCTGCCAGCAATAACTAGCGCCCCAAATAAGCCAAAGATCATGCCAGAGGCGCCAACTGCAATTGTTTGTGGTGGGTTAAAAAGGTAGGAGGTAAGTGAGCCAGCTAATAAGCTCACCAAGAGAATAATTATGTACTTATTTCGACCATAAAAATTTTCAATTAATGTGCCGATAGAAAGGAGCGCGAGCATATTAAATATTAAGTGCAGCCAGCCGCCATGCACTAGCGCCACAGTTAGTAGCCGGTAGTACTGACCTTGATCTACCGCTGCCCCATATAAAGCTAGCTCAAATTGCAGATTAGTTTGGATTTGGGAAAGTAAAAAGCAACCGGAGATAAAGAAGATTAAATTTTTAGTTAACCCCGCCGGTTGCATTAATTTACTTAATTGTTACTGATTCAATCTTAACTGCCTGCACCGGCTTATCATTTGCCCCAGTTTTCACAGTCGCAATCGCATCGATCACCTTTTGACTGGCTGGATCGCTCACCTGTCCAAAAATTGTATGTTTGCGATTTAGCCAGGTGGTAGCAGTTACGGTGATAAAAAATTGTGAGCCATTTGTATTAGGTCCAGCATTTGCCATAGCTAGTAGATATGGCTTATCAAAACTTAACTCACCATGAAACTCATCGGCAAAGTTATAACCAGGCCCGCCCATGCCACTTCCTAGTGGATCTCCACCTTGAATCATAAATCCTGGAATTACTCGGTGAAAGATTGTGCCATCATAAAGTTTGGTCTTCACCTTCTCGCCAACATTTGGATCGGTCCACTCCTTGGCCCCAGTTGCAAGATCGACAAAGTTTTTAACAGTTTTAGGAGCTTGGTTTGGAAATAACTCAATGGTGATATCCCCCATGCTGGTTTTTAAGATTGCGGTATTCATACTCACTTTTTCACTCTGCCTTTCGCTTTTTGTCTTACTCTCTGGTTTTGTACTTGTCCCTACCTTTTCGGCTGACTTTGTTTCCTGCTCTACCTCGGTACTTGATTGACTCTCTGTTTGAATCTTAGTTTGAATCTCTATTTCTTCTTGTGCTGAGGAACATCCGGTAAGTAGTAAGGTGGTAATTAAAAATAAAGAAAATCTCTTCATTAAAATATCCACCTTAATTTCTAAACATCTTTACTGTTGTCTTGTTCTATATTTAATTAATATTAAATATAAATTTGTGGAGACCAGGGGAATCGAACCCCTAACCCCCGCCTTGCAAAGGCGGTGCTCTACCAATTGAGCTAGGTCCCCGCATTTTTTACTTTGCAGGGTGGGCCTATGTGGACTTGAACCACAGACCTCTTCCTTATCAGGGAAGCGCTCTAACCAGGCTGAGCTATAGGCCCATATGTGCTGGTGAAGGCTACCTGAGGAAGTACTTCATAACCAAAAGTACTTTATTTATACCCGCTTTCACTGTGTGTGCTTAATCGAGATCTTCAACTAAGCGAGTAACAGATACTACTGAAATTCCTGAATCTAGGTTAACTAGCCGAACCCCCAAGGTATCCCGACCAGTTTCTCGGATTTGAGTAAGAGGTGTGCGCATAACTGTGCCAGCTGATGAGATAGCAAGAATTTCATCCCGCTCTTGCACAATCATCGCACCCACCAATACACCACGAGAGTCCTCATCAATCTTTGCTGCCTTAACACCAATGCCGCCTCGCCCTTGAGTTCGATACTCCTCAAGTTTGGTTCGCTTGGCAAAGCCACCATCGGTGGCGGTGAAAACATAATTTTTATTATCACTGCTAATTGCCGCCATCGCCAATAAGTTATCGCCTTTTCTAAACTTCATGCCAATTACACCAGTTGCACCTCGGCCCATAGCGCGAAGTGAATCATTGCCAGCGCTAAACCTAAGTGACATTCCCATCTTTGAAACTAATAACAGCTCCTCTTTATCACTCACTAAGGCAGCAGATACCACCTCATCATTTTCCTTAAGTGAGATGGCAATTAACCCACCACTTCGAGGTGAGTCATACTCAGCTAACGCGGTTTTTTTAACTATGCCGCCTTTGGTAGCAATTACTAAATATGGTTGAGTTGAGTAATTGGTAATTGCAATAACGGAGGCAATACTTTCATCTGGTTTAAATGCTAATAAATTTGCCACGTGTTGCCCACGTGCATCTCGGCCGGCATCTGGTAGCTCATGCACCTTTGCCCGGTAGACCCTGCCCTTATTGGTAAAAAAGAGTAACCAGTTGTGGGTAGAGGCGGTAAAGAAATGTTCTACTACATCATCTAATTTTAATGCCGCACCCTTAACACCTTTGCCGCCACGTTTTTGTGCTCGATAAGCTTCAGCTTTTGTGCGCTTTGAATATCCACCCTTAGTAATAGTTACCACTACATCTTGATCTGGAATTAAATCCTCAACTGATAGATCAGTGTCCCCGGCCACAATTTGAGTTCGTCTTTCATTTCCATACTTACTTGCCACCTCTTGCAACTCAGTTTTAATTATTAACCGCTGTTTTTCTGGGCTAGCTAAAATTACATTTAGCTCTTTTATTTCACTCATTAACTCTGCGTGCTCATCAGTAATTTTCTGTCGCTCTAGCGCTGCAATTCTTCGAAGCTGCATATCTAAAATTGCATTGGCTTGGATCTCATCAACTGAAAGCAGCTTCATCAGCCCACTTCGAGCCTCCTCTGGGGTCTTACTTGCTCTAATAAGTGCGATTACATCATCTAAGGCATCTAATGCCTTTAGGTAACCTTTTAATATGTGAGCTCGCTTTTCACGCTCAAGTAATCGATATTTACTTCGTCTAACAATTACCTCAACCTGGTGTTCGATGTAGTAACGAATAAACTCATCTAATCTTAAAGTTCTAGGCACCCCATCAACTAGCGCCAACATATTGGCACCAAATGAATCTTGTAATTGTGTGTGTTTATATAAATTATTTAACACAACCTTAGCAACTGCATCATTTCGCAAAACAATTACTAATCTTTGGCCTAATCGCTCATTTCCTTCATCCCTTACATCTGCAATACCTTTGATTCGACCATCTTTTACTAATTCAGCAATCTTTAGCGCTAAGTTATCTGGGTTTACTTGATATGGAAGTTCAGTTACCACTAGGCATGTGCGCTTATTAATCTCTTCAATTTCCACAACAGATCGCATAATGATTGATCCGCGGCCACTCTTATAAGCATCATCAATGCCACCTCTGCCAACAATTAATGCTTTGGTTGGAAAGTCAGGTCCTTTAACAATTGTCATAAGTTTTGCAAGTAGCTCATCCGATGGCATATCTGGATTTTCTAATGCAAAACAGGTTGCCTCAACAACTTCAGTTAAATTATGTGGTGGAATATTTGTTGCCATACCAACTGCAATTCCAGCTGAACCATTTACTAATAAATTAGGAAACCTGCTGGGTAGAACTGTTGGCTCTTGAGATCGGCCATCATAATTTGGAATGAAATCAACAGTGTCTTCATCAATATCTCGCATCATCTCCATTGCAAGGGGAGCAAGACGGGCTTCGGTGTAACGCATGGCTGCTGCTGGATCATTTCCAGGAGAGCCAAAGTTTCCATTTCCATCAATTAATGGATAACGAAGTGACCAAAATTGAGCAAGTCGAACTACTGCGTCATAAATTGCTGTATCCCCATGTGGATGGTAATTACCCATAACATCACCGACGATGCGAGAGGATTTGTAATAACCCTTATCTGGTCGATAACCAGCGTCATACATTGCATATAAAACTCTGCGATGAACTGGTTTTAAACCATCTCTAATATCAGGAAGTGCTCTGCCAACAATTACGCTCATTGCGTAATCTAGGTATGACCTAGCCATCTCTACTTGCAGATCAACCGACTCCTGTCGATCGCGGCCATGTTCACCTTGATTATCGGTAAATGTTTTATCCATAGTAATTAAATATCCAAGAATCTAACATCTTTAGCATTTCGTTGAATAAATGATCTACGCAACTCAACATCCTCACCCATTAGTACTGAGAATAAATCATCGGCGGCTGCGGCATCTTCTAGGGTAACTTTTATTAAAACTCTAGTTGCTGGATCCATTGTGGTATCCCACAACTCTTTTGCCGGCATCTCACCTAATCCTTTAAAGCGTTGGATGCCATCCTCTTTAGGAAGTCGCTTACCGTTTTCAACTCCCATTTGAATAAAGCCATCCCGCTCTTTATCGCTAAATGCGTATTGGACTGGTTCTTTACCGCCCCACTTTAATTTATATAGCGGTGGTTGAGCTAAGTAAACAAAGCCATTTTCAATCAATGGTTTCATAAATCTAAATAACAACGTTAAAAGCAAAGTTCTAATGTGTTGGCCATCAACATCAGCATCTGCCATCAAAATTATTTTATGGTATCTAAGTTTTGCTAAATCAAAATCATCATGAATTCCAGTACCGAGTGCGGTAATTAAAGCTTGCACCTCATTGTTTTGTAATACTCGGTCAATTCTTGCCTTTTCAACATTTAAAATCTTTCCTCTAATTGGTAGAACTGCTTGGTAGCGAGAGTCTCGACCACCCTTTGTTGAACCACCAGCTGAGTCGCCCTCAACAATATAAAGCTCACACTTTTCTGGTTCAGTCCATTGACAATCAGCTAATTTTCCGGGCATACCCCGGCCCTCTAATAAACCTTTACGATTTCTTGATAAATCTCTAGCTTTTCTGGCTGCAACTCTGGCGGCAGCGGCATCAATAGATTTTCGAACAATATCTTTTCCTTCACTTGGGTTTTTCTCAAACCAAGATGTTAAATGATCATTCATTGCCTTTTGAGTAAAGGATTTTGCCTCTGTGTTGCCTAATTTGGTTTTAGTTTGACCCTCAAATTGTGGTTCGCCAATTTTTATAGAAACAATTGCAGTTAAACCCTCGCGCACATCATCACCAGTTAACCGGTCCTCTTTCTTGCGGATAAATCCCCACTCTTCACCAAACTTATTAACAATTGAGGTAAGAGCGGTTCTAAAACCTTCTTCATGGGTACCACCCTCTTGGGTATTTATTGTGTTAGCAAAGGTGTAAACAGATTCAGAAAAACCGGTATTCCATTGCATTGCAATCTCTAGACTCATTTTGTGCTTACTGTCTTCAGTTGTAAAAGAAATAATGGATTTGTGGGTTGCGCCCTTGGTTTGATTTAAATGCTTAACAAAATCAATAATTCCACCGGCGTACTCATACTTCACATAAAGTGGGTTTCCTTTATCATCCACATGACCTGCTCGTTCATCAGTTAAAGTCAGAATTAAACCCTTATTTAAAAATGCCATCTCTCTAAACCTGGCTGATAATGTTTCAAATGAAAAATCTGTAGTTTCAAAAATATCTTTAGATGGCCAAAATGTTACAGTGGTGCCAGAGCCCTCTGTTGCACCTCCTTTTTTAACTGGTGCGGTTGGTACACCTAATTTATAACTTTGGTTCCAATTAAATCCATCTCGTTTTACCTCAACTGCTAAATCAGTACTTAATGCGTTAACTACAGAGATACCAACACCATGTAAGCCACCGGAAACGCTGTAACCGCCATCGCCAAACTTTCCGCCAGCATGTAAAACTGTTAACACAACCTCTAGGGCTGGTTTTTTCTCAACTGGATGGATATCAACTGGAATTCCACGACCATTATCAATGACTTTTACTGATCCATCTTTTTGTAAAATTACATTTATATCTGTGCAGTAGCCAGCTAGCGCCTCATCAACTGAGTTATCTACAACTTCATAAACTAAATGATGTAATCCGCGCTCACCAGTTGAGCCGATATACATTCCAGGACGTTTTCGAACAGCATCTAAACCTTCTAGAACTGTAATGTTTGATGCGTCATAACCTTTGTGCTCTTTTTTAGATTGAGCTGTTGAGTTATTTTTAGTCGGCACCAATAACCCCCAAGATCTCTTATAGACGATTCTGGCCGTTTTTTGCCCGGCTCACCTGCAAATCCTATCGCTAGAATGATTTAGGTATTACCCAAAACGGGATTTAAAGGTGTAAATGCGGGGTTTTTAATCCAGTTTTGTGGGTGGATACTAGCCGTACGTATCTCTTGGCCCCCTAGCACCCCTAATGCTGCGCAGGCCTCGTTTCCAACTAGGTGCATTTGGACCGATGAAAATTAACTCCTCAACTAACGCACCTGGTGCAGTAGTTGAAATTGTTTTTAGTAAATCATTTTTCATCAATCTCATTTGAGTTGACCAGGCAGTTGATGAGCTTTGAATAGTTAATTTTCCATCAACTAAAGATATTGGTGTGGTGTGCTCTGCAATCTCATCCCCCACAATCATTTTCCAATCACTAAATAAACTTCCCTCGGCAAAGCCTTGGCTCCAATTTCTATTTGAAATTACCTCAGACAAAATAGATTGTATGGATTGTGGATCAGTATTCCGCTCTCGGTTCTCATTGGATTGATCTGAATTTTTAAGTTTTTTAAAACCTGAACGGTAAAACTTATATAAATCTTTTGCTATATCTCTTTTCATAACTGGCTCACTGATCCAGATTTAACAAGATATCTTTGACCGGTTAGAGATTTGGGAAGATCTGCCTCTACCGCCACTGTAATAATAGTTTGCTCAGCTGATTTAGCGATCGCGGCTAATTTCTCTCTGCGATCTTCATCTAGTTCCGAAAAAACATCATCTAAAATTAAAATTGGTGATAATCCATCTGATTTTAATAAATTATATGTTGCAAGTTTTAAAGCTAACGCAATTGACCAAGATTCCCCATGGCTGGCATAACCTTTGACTTGGAGCTCACCTAACATTAAAAGTAAATCATCTCTATGTGGGCCGGTTAGGGTTAAGCCTCGCTCTAATTCAGCCCCTCTTGTGCTGATTAATTTCTCCATTATTTTTTCTGAATTTTCTGCAGCGTTTTCAGAGATTCCCTCCAGGGAGGATTTATAAATTATCTCGGCTGGTTTTATGTTGGAAATTTCACTGTAAATACTATTAAATAATGGGGTTAATTGAGTAAGGCCAGTTAACCTTAAAGCAATTAATTGACCGCCAAAATCTGCTACCTGTTTATCCCAGGGCGCTAGCGCCTCTTTTGATGCCCGAGTTTTAAGGAGTGAGTTGCGTTGCTTAACCGCTCGCTCATAATCTGAAACCACAGCTGCCACCCTGGGTGATCTTAAGGTGAGTAATTGATCAATAAATCTTCGTCGCTCGGTGGGATCTCCTCTGACAATATCTAAATCCTCTGGGGAAAAATAAATGGTTTGCACTATGCCAAATATTTCTTTTTGGCTGCGTGCTGGGTTTTGGTTAATTTTTGCTCGGTTTGCTTTATCAATATTAATTTCTAATTCAACTAAAATTTCTCGTTCTGGATATTTAACCTTTGCCCGGATGTAGGCTGAAGCTTGGCCCAACTTAACTAATGGGGTGTTTCCTGAGGCTCTATGGGAGTTTAAAAAGGTTAAGTACAGGATGCTTTCAGCGATATTTGTTTTACCTTCACCATTTTTACCCACAAAAATGTTTATACCAGGGTAAAGATTTAACTCTAGATTTGTGTAGGAGCGGTAATTTGTAAGGTTTAGGTTGGTGATTAACACTTAGGTAATTAGTTTTTTACGATGAGTAACGCATTGGCATTAATAGATATTTGTAATTGGCAATAAATTCACCAGTTGCCTCGTTTTGGCCAGTTAATACCGCCGGTTTGTTTGCACCGGTAAATGAGATGTGAACAAAAGCGGTGCCGAGCGCGATTAAACCATCAGTTAAAAATGTTGGGTTAAATGCAATATTAATATCTTCACCTTTGTAATTGATATCAATTTTTTCACTAGCTTGAGCTTCATCGCCAGTGCCAGCCTCAAGTTGTAAGGTGTTGTTTGAAAAATTAAGTCTAAGTGGCACGGTTTTGTCGGTAACTAATGCAACTCTTCTAACTGAATCAAGTAATGGAGCCACCTCAATAACCGCCTCTGCGGTTGCATCACTTGGTAGTAGGTGTCTAAATGGTGGGAATGAACCATCTAAAACTCTAGAGGTCATGGTTTTTCCATCTGATACAAAACCAACTAATTTTTCATTACTGTTTGGTTGAGCTAATGAGATGCTTACATTTGAAGATGTGGTGAGTGATTTTGCCGCATCTGCAATTGTGCGAGCGCGCAGTAATGCGGTTGCTTCAACGCTTGGATCTACCGCGCTCCAGCTTAACTCTCTGACCGCTAGCCGATATCTATCGGTGGCAGCTAATGTGATTTGGTTTTTATTAATCTCTACAAATACACCAGTTAATGTTGGTAGTGAATCATCTTTTCCGGCAGCTATTGCAACTTGAGTAACTGCGGTTGCAAATAAATCACTTTTTAAAGATCCGGTTGATGGTGGCACCTGTGGCAGATTTGGGTATTCAGTGATTGGTAGGGTTGGTAGTGTAAATTTGGCGCTTCCGGCGCTAACTAAAACCTTTGTTCCTTCTAAAGTAAAGGTAATTGGTTTTGCAGGAAGTGATCTTGAAATTTCAGCTAGTAATTTTCCTGGTACTAAAACTTTTCCGGTTTGTGAAATGTCCGCTTTTAGTTTTGCGTTCGCTGAGCTTTCTAAATCAGAGCCAGATAATGTGATTTCATCGGTTGCATCAATGATGATTCCAAGGAGTGCGGTAGTGATGGGTCTATTTGAAATAGATTTAGAGACCCAGTTGACTGCGTCAACTAAGTAATCTCGCTCAACTACAAACTTCATTTGCTCACCCTCTTCTTATATTTAGAAAATCTTAACTACTTAAAGTTTTATTAAACAGTTCGCTAATCCCCACCCTTTTATATCTATAAAGTGGTTAGTAGTAACTAGAGCCTTACCCTGTGGGAAGTGGGTAAAACCGCAGGTCAACCCTCATAAACATACCCACAAAAACTGTGGTTATCTTGTGGGTGAGATGTTTAAAACCAGCTCTAAAACCAGTTATAAACAACAAAATCCACACTTTTCCACAAGTTATCCACAACTGGGGGGTTACCCGCTGTGGTTAAGGGACAAAACCGAACTTTCGATATTTAGTTAGTTTTTACTTTGATTGCTGTTTGATGCGGTTGGTTAACTCAGTCACCTGGTTATAGATCGAACGCCGCTCAGCCATCAACTGCCTAATCTTTCGATCTGCATGCATCACAGTGGTGTGGTCTCTGCCGCCAAACGCCTGACCGATCTTAGGTAGGGATAGCTCAGTTAACTCCCGGCATAGATACATCGCTATCTGGCGAGCATTTACTAAAACCCGAGATCTTGAGGTGCCACAAAGATCATCAACTGAGAGTGAGAAGTAGGAGGCGGTTTGGGCCATGATGGTAGGTCCAGTAATTTCAGGACCTCCCTCCTCTAGGATTAAATCCTTTAACACAATCTCAGCTAGCGATAAATCAACGCCCTGTCGGTTTAGGGATGCAAAAGCGGTGACACGAATTAGGGCACCCTCTAGCTCCCGGATATTGGTTGAAATTTTACTTGCTATATATTCAAGCACATCATCGGGAGCGTTTAATTTATCTTGCGCAGCTTTTTTTCTTAAGATTGCAATTCTAGTTTCAAGCTCTGGTGGTTGGATATCGGTAATTAATCCCCACTCAAATCTAGAGCGCAGGCGATCTTCCAAAGTAGTTAATTGTTTTGGTGGTCGATCACTTGAGATAACAATCTGCTTATTAGCGTTATATAAGGTATTAAAGGTGTGGAAGAACTCCTCTTGGGTGCGCTCCTTATTTTCTAAAAATTGAATATCATCAACTAATAAAATATCTAGATCACGATACCTTCTTTGAAAAACCGAAGCTTTGTCATCGCGGATGGAGTTAATAAAATCATTTGTAAACTCCTCACTAGATACATACCTAACCCGGGTTGAGCCATATAACTCCTTGGCGTATGCCCCAATCGCATGTAATAAGTGGGTTTTGCCAAGACCAGACTCACCATAAATAAATAGCGGGTTATAAGCCTTTGCTGGGGCCTCGGCTACCGCTACCGCAGCAGCGTGAGCAAATCTATTTGATGCCCCAATTACAAATGTTTCAAAGATATATCTTGGATTTAATTGCGCACTCTCATTTGTGTTTAGGGAGTTAGAGTTTCTACCAGTACCAGATTTACTATCGCTAGTACTCTCTAATAAATCTAGGTGAGCATCGGGTGTTAAAACCTCACTACCCTCAACAACCATCTCATCTTTGCTATCTAATGTGACGGTAACTGCGATATTTATTTTTTCACCCAACAAATTTGATAACTCATCAGTTACTAAAGCGCGCAACCTGGTCTCCAACACATCTTTAGTAAAAAGATCTGGAGCTGAAAGTAGGAGGTTGCTGCCATCCTCACCCTCACCTGGCAGTAAGCCAAGGGGTTTGGTGCGACTTAAAAACGCACCGTATTGTGGAGTGGAGATGGATGAGACCACCTGCTCCCACAACTTTTGTAGATCTACCTGTGCCAGTGTTGCCATCTATCCACCCATAATCCTGGCTAAAAGCCCTCTAAAAGTTCTCCACATACTTATCCACAGGCTGTGGTCTAAACCTGTCCTTTAAACTTCAATTTCTAGCCAAAGAGGGGAAAATCTGTGGATAGAGGGCGAAGATAGGGGTAAGCACTCAGGAAAGCAAGTGGTTATCCACATCAATAAAGCTCAAGGCCCCGCCTGAGGTGGCTAAGGGAGGGTCGATATTGGCGGTTTGACCCATCTTGTCCTAAACCCCTACCCTTACCACCCATACCGTTGTGACCCTTAATCGGGAGAAAAATAATTGTTTAGGAGAGATTTATGAAGCGCACCTTCCAGCCCAATGTTCGCAAGCGGGCTAAAAAGCATGGATTTCGCGCTCGCATGGCAACCCGTGGTGGTCGAGGTGTTTTATCAGCTCGCCGCGCAAAGGGCCGCGCCAAAATCTCTGCTTAATAACAAATAACCCCCTCGTGTTACCTAAACCAAACCGCCTAAGAGTTGGCTCTGACTTTAATTTAGTAACCAAAACTGGCAGCCGCTTCACAAGTGAAAATCTAGTTATTTATGTATTGGTGAGTAAATCTGATCAAAGCCAAGCTGGCTTAATTGTTAATCGCTCAGTTGGTGGATCGGTAAGTAGGCACTTAGTTAGTAGAAAATTACGCCACAACTTAGCAACCCAGCTGCCAAAGCTAAATCAAAATTTAATGTTAGTGGTTCGGGTGTTAAAGCAGAGTAAAAATTACACATCAGAGATTAATGAGTTATTTTCTAAAATAAATTTAAAGTTTTCTAAAAACAATAAGGCGGATGTGTGAAGCAGATATTTTTAATTTTAATTTTAGGGTATCGAAAATTTATCTCACCTGCCTTTGCCCCAAGATGTAAGTACTATCCATCCTGCTCCACATATGCAGAGTTGGCAGTTAAGGAGTTTGGTTTAAAGGGAGTAGCGATGTCACTTTGGCGAGTTATTAGATGTAATCCACTATCTCATGGTGGGGTGGATTATCCATCAAATCAAGCAGCTTTAGTAATTAGAGAAAGGCAGATGAGTTAATGGATGCAATCCTAAACCCCTTATATACCTCGGTTTCTTGGGTACTTGTAACCTTTCATGATCTACTAGCTTTTACCAACAACCCAAATCTGCAATGGTCACTAGGCATCATCGCCCTAGTTATTTTAATTCGAATTATCTTAATTCCACTTTTTGTAAAGCAGATTAAATCCCAAAGAGCTCTTACCGCGCTAGCTCCGCATATGAAGGAGATTCAAAAAAAGTATAAGGATGATCGGCAAAAACAATCTGAAGAGATGATGAAGTTATATCGGGAACATAAAACAAATCCACTAGCATCCTGTTTTCCGATCCTGGCCCAAGCCCCAATATTTTTCGCACTCTTTTGGGTATTAAATAGCATTAGCCAAAATCAAGCCCGAGGATTAATGAAGGGTGAGTATCTAGTAAGTGCCCGGGAGG
>LIBD01000014.1 GCA_001437855.1 Actinobacteria bacterium BACL4 MAG-120820-bin23
TAGTTATTGTGGAGTCGCCGGCTAAAGCGCGCAAAATTGGCTCATTTCTTGGCGATGATTATGTGGTTGAGGCATCGGTGGGACATATCCGAGATCTTCCGCAACGAGCTGCTGATATCCCAAAAGAGTTTAAAAAGTTTGCCTGGGCAAAAGAGGGAGTAAATATTGAAGATGATTTTTCACCTCTTTATGTAATCAACCCAGATAAAAAATCAAAGGTAGCTGAGTTAAAAGAGTTAATGAAAGATGCTGATGAGTTAATTCTGGCAACGGATGAAGATCGCGAGGGCGAGGCGATTGCCTGGCATCTGATTGAAGTCTTACGCCCAAAAATTCCAGTTCGCCGAATGGTTTTTCATGAAATAACTAAAGAGGCTATTCAAAAGGCAGCCAAGGAAACACGGGATTTAGATTATCGCTTAGTAGATGCTCAAGAAACTAGGCGAGTATTAGATCGATTGTATGGCTATCGATTATCACCTGTACTTTGGAAAAAAGTTATGCCAAGAATTTCAGCTGGCCGGGTGCAATCGGTGGCAACTAGATTAATTGTTGAGCGCGAACGTGAACGTATGGCATTTATATCCTCTAGTTGGTGGGATCTAAGCGCCCAATGTGAACCAGGTTTTTCTGCTCGCCTATTATCAGTAGCTGGCAAGCGAGTTGCAGCTACAAATGATTTTGATTCACTTGGTGCGATCAAGGAAAAATCAGTTGAAAATATTTTGCTACTGGATGAGGCTGCAGCAAAAGAGTTAGTTCAATCTCTAACTAACCAATCATTGGTTGTTAAATCATTAGAGGAATCTCCCCGAACTGAAAAACCAAAACCACCATTTACTACCTCAACCATGCAGCAAGATGCCGGTTCAAGGCTTGGTTGGGGCGCACAACTTACGATGCGAATTGCACAAAGATTATATGAAAACGGTTATATAACTTATATGCGAACAGATTCAGTAACACTTTCTAGTGCTGCCATCACCGCTGCCAGATCATCTGCACAAGCTTTGTATGGAAAAGATTCAGTACCACCATCTCCTAGGGTGTATGAAGGCAAGACTAAAAATGCTCAAGAAGCACATGAGGCAATTAGGCCAGCCGGTGATTCATTTAAAACGCCAGGTGAGTTAGCGCCAGAGTTATCTAGAGATGAGTTCGCCCTTTATGATCTTATTTGGAAGCGCACTATTGCATCCCAAATGGCAGATGCCAAAAAACAACAAATGCGGGTTGATTTTGATGTTAAAACTAAAACTGGCTCCGATGCAATATTTAGAGCTAATGGTTCAGTAATTGTATTTCCAGGATTTTTATCAGCGTATGAGGATATTGTTGAAGATAAGACAGATATTGAGGAAACAGACCGGCGGTTACCGGCAATGAGTGTTGGCGAGAAAATTTCAGTTACGCAATACCAATGCGAAGGTCATGAAACTAAACCACCAGCTAGATATACCGAGCCAACCTTAGTTAAAAAACTAGAAGAGTTAGGAATTGGTCGCCCCTCTACCTTTGCTTCAATTATGCAAACAATTCAAGATCGAGGTTATGTTGCAAAACGAGGCCGAGCACTAGTACCAACTTTTTTAGCTTTTTCAGTAACCGGTTTATTAGAGCAACACTTCACAAAATTAATTGATTATGAATTCACCGCATCAATGGAGGAGGATTTAGACAAAATTGCTAATGGTGAAGAGGAGCGAGTTGCCTGGCTAACAAAGTTTTTCTATGGCAGTGAAGATAATCCAGGGCTAGCAGATTTATCAGCTGATTTAGGGGCGATAGATGCCCAAGCAATTAACACCATGAAAATGGGTGATGATATTGAGATTAGAGTTGGCAGATTTGGTGCATATCTTCAACAAGGAGTGGGTGAAGATCGTAAGTACGCCAACATTCCAGAGGAGTTAGCACCTGATGAATTAACTTTAAGTAAGGCCATTGAGTTGTTAGCAAAACCATCAGGGGAGCGAAAGTTAGGTACTGATCCAACAACTGGCTTAGAGGTGTTAGCTAAATCAGGTCGATTTGGCGCATACGTTACTGAAGTTTTTCCAGAGGAGATTGTTGCAGAGGGTGCTAAAAAGAAGCGAAAGAAAAAAGATGCACCAAAACCTAAGACCGCATCTTTGTTAACCACTATGTCGCTAGACACGATTGATTTACCAGGGGCGTTAAAACTTCTCTCACTTCCTAGAAGTTTAGGAGAGTATGAAGGTGAGCCGATTACTGTGCAAAATGGTAGGTATGGTCCATATTTAAAACATGGCGCAGATTCACGAACACTAACTAGTGAAGATCAACTATTTACCATTGATTTTGAAGAAGCGCTTGAGATATATAAACAACCAAAGGTTAGACGAAGAGGTGTGGCAAAACCACCATTAAAAGAGTTAGGTAAAGATCCACAAACAAGTAGAGATGTAATTGTTAAGGATGGCAGATTTGGAGTTTATGTCACAGATGGTGAAACAAATGCCACCTTACGACGTGGGGACGCAGTTGAGTTATTAACATTAGAACGCGCACTTGAATTATTGGCAGGTCGTAGAGCATGGGAGATTGAGAATCCAGGTGGCTCAAAGAAGAAAACAAAGAAATCTAAAAAGAGCGCACCGACAATGACAGAAAAAACTGTAACCGGTTTGGGCGCTAAGAAAAAGGCTAAAAAGGCTGCAACTGGCGTTGGAAACTTACCGGCCTGAGAATTTAGCCAACAGAAGTAGACTTACAACATGTCATTGCCATATCCATCCGCTCCGGCGCAATCACAATCTAGAAGCGTCTTAGCTATCCCAGCATTTCGAAAACTCTGGCAAGCAATGGCATTCTCATCCTTTGGTGATTGGCTGGGGTTATTAGCCTCAACTGCGCTAGCGCAACAATTAGCTGGTGGCGATTATGCAAAGGCAAACTTTGCAATCGCGGGAGTATTTATTGTCAGATTACTACCAGCTGTAATTTTGGGACCATTTGCAGGTGTGATTGCAGATCGGTTTGATCGCAGAAAATTAATGGTCACCTGTGACTTCTTAAGATTTGCACTTTATCTATCTATTCCAATTGTTGGAAATTATTTTTGGCTCTACACCGCAACGATATTAGCTGAAGTCGTCACCTTATTTTGGTCACCAGCAAAGGAGGCATCTGTTCCTAATTTAGTCCCTAAAACTAAGTTAGAAAGTGCCAACCAAGTTTCATTACTTGCCTCCTATGGCACAGCACCTATTGCCGCCTTAACTTTCTCTATTTTGGCACTTTTTTCTGGAGCAATTAATTCAATTTTAGGAAATACCACACCAGCAAGTGCTGCTGATATTGCACTTTATATAAATGCAATTAGCTTTGCATTTTGTGGCTATACAGTTTGGCGGTTAAAAGAGATGCCAGCTGGGCCTGGCGTAAATTCCAAGCAACTCTCATTTGGTAGATCTTTGATAGATGGGTTTGCATTTATTAAGGACTCAAAAGTAATTCGTGGGTTAATTTTTGGAATGATCGGCGCTTTTTTTGCAGCTGGGGCGGTAATTGGTTTAGCTAGAACATTTGTTGATGATCTAAAGGCTGGTGAAGCTGCTTATGGTGTTTTGTTTGGATCGGTATTTTTAGGATTAGCACTCGGCATCTCATTTGGACCAAGAGTTTTTGCTCAATTCACCAGGCGTCGGTTATTTGGCGCATCTCTTGCAATCTCCGGTCTTTTGCTGGTAACTCTTTCTTTAGTTTTAAACTTGGTGCTAGCTATTTTTATCACAATTATTTTAGGAATCTTCTCTGGTATCACTTGGGTAACTGGTTTCACCATGATTGGTATGGAGGTAGAAGATGAGGTACGGGGGCGAACCTTTGCATTTGTGCAATCATTAGTAAGAGTCTCACTCGTTTTAGTTTTAGCAGTCTCACCTTTAATTGCCGCAGCGATTGGTAAACATACATACTCCTTCCGCACCACATCAGTTACTTACAATGGCGCAGCTTTCACAATGTTTTTTGCAGGATTAATTGCCACCTTAGTTGGTATTCTTTCCTATCGACATATGCGAGATCGGCCAAGTGTTTCACTTTTTAGTGATGTTAAATCCGCACTCCGTGGTGAGTTGGGCGCAATGACTGGAATGAGTATCGAGGGTGTATTTATTTCATTTGAGGGTGGCGAGGGATCTGGTAAGTCAACTCAAACTAAATTACTTAAAGAGTGGTTAGAAAAAAATAATGAAACCGTATTACTAACTAGAGAGCCAGGTGGTACTCCACTTGGCAATCAACTTAGAGAAATTTTGTTAGATAATAAAACTGGTCTAATTTCACCTCGTGCTGAAGCGCTGATGTATGCCGCAGATCGAGCAAACCATGTCTTTGCAAAAATAAGACCAGCATTAGATAAAGGTGAGATTGTAATTACCGATCGATACTTTGATTCATCGGTGGCATACCAAGGAGCAGGTCGGGTATTACTGCCAGCTGAGGTGGCCAGAATTTCTAGGTGGGCAACAGAATCCTTAACTCCAACATTAACAATTATTATGGATCTGCCAGCTGAAATTGGACTAGCCAGGCTCGACTCCACCGATCGCTTAGAGAGTGAGCCATTAGCATTTCATGAGCGAGTAAGACAAGAGTATTTAAATTTAGCTAATACAGATCCAGAGCGATTTATGATTGTGGATGCATCACTTGCAATTGAACAAATTCATGAAATTATTATTGAAAGAGTTGGTTCACTTAAAGGATTGAAAAGAAATCAAAAAGCAACATGAGTGTGTTTAGCTCGCTAATTGATCAAACTGAGGTCATAAAAGTATTACAAGAGGCGGTGATGGCCTCAAGAAACAACAGTGATACCACCCAAGCCATGACTCACGCCTGGTTATTTACCGGCCCACCAGGATCTGGCAGATCTAATGCAGCTGTTGCATTTGCTGCAGCACTGGTCTGCAAAGAGGGTGGTTGTAGCAAATGTAATGATTGCATGTCAACAATTACCGGCTCGCATGCAGATGTGGAGTTAATTAAAACCGAAGGCCTATCAATAAAGATAGATGAGATCAGAGAGTTAATCAGTAGGGCATCTTGGGCACCATCAGTATCAAATTGGCGAGTAGTTGTGATTGAAGATGCTGATCGATTGACTGATTCCGCAGCTAATGCACTCTTAAAAGTTATTGAAGAGCCAGGGCTTAGAACTGTTTGGCTCTTATGTGCCCCTACTTTAACTGATGTATTACCAACAATTAGATCTCGCTGCCGACATCTATCTCTAAGAACACCATCAACAAAAGCAATTTCAAATTTACTAGTTACTAGGGATGGCGTTGATCCAAAGGTTGCAGATTTTGTGGCTAGGGCATCTGGTGGCCATATTGGGCGGGCCAGATATTTAGCTACCGATGCTTCCGCTAAAGAAAACCGAGAAAACATTTTAAGACTTCCCTTTATGTTAAAAGATATCGCATCAGCATTTACTGCAGCCCAGGTACTAGTTGAAAGTGCTAAGAAAGAAGCATTGACAGATTCAGAGAAAAAAGATGAGGTTGAGATTTCTAAATTAAAACAGGCTTGGGGCAGCACTGGATCTAAATTAGTTGCTGGTGGCTCAAAGGCAATAAAAGAGTTAGAGAAGGAACAAAAATCTAGAAGCACAAGAATGGTTAGAGATTATTTAGATCGAGCGTTATTGGATCTAGCTACCCTATATCGTGATATTTTATTGGTTCAGTCCGGGTCAACTGATTCATTAATTAATCAAGATTTAACCGACCAAATAAAAAAGCTAGCGGCTAGTCAAAGCCCAGAGAAAACCTTGAAGAAAATTGAAGCAATCCTGAAGGCCCGCATCAATCTGGCACAAAATGCCGCCCCATTGCTACTTATTGAAGCATTAATGTGTGAATTACGTTAGAAAAGTGGTAATTAGCACCTGCATTTGTAAGGCAAAATACTCCCATGCGTTTAGACCACATCTCATATGTTGCATCCCATGATCAAATCTCTGATGTAGTAAATCGAATTGGTTCACAAATCGGGACAGCATTTATTGACGGCGGCATACATCCAAAATTTGGCACCAGAAATTTCACAGCTCCATTATTGAATAATCAATATATCGAGGTAGTTTGTCCATTAGATCATCCAGCAACTGATTCAACACCATTTGGCAGAGCTGTTAAGAAAAAAGCAGAAGAGGGTGGCGGTTGGTTAACTTGGGTAATAGCTACCGAAGATATTACAAAAGTTGAGTCTCGGTTAGGAAGAACATCAGTAGATGGAAATAGACGCCGGCCAGATGGTAGCGAATTAGGTTGGAAACAAATCGGAGTTTTAGCCACTTTAGAAGATTCTCAACTACCATTTTTTATTCAATGGTTAACTAAAGAACACCCATCAACTGATGGCAAAGCAGCAGCTAAGATTTCAAAGATTGAGATTGCTGGCGATGAAGCCAAAATTAAAGAATGGCTTGATTCTGATGTTTCAAAATTAGTAGCAGATGCAGAAATTGTTTGGGCTGATGTATCAGCAAATAATGATCAAACTGGCATCGTGGCAGTTGAATTAACTGTAAACGGAAACAAAATAAGGCTTGATTAATTTTTTTGGTAATTAAGCTAGTAAAAGTAAGGTAAACTTAAGCCAGTAATTCCCCCATGTGTTTACAACTTGTAAACACCTTGCGAGTCTTAATCTCTAATCACCATCGAGACACGCATCATGTCTTGATTGGTAGATTTATGTCATTTAAAGATTTAGGCGTTAACGCTGCGCTGATTAAAGCATTGCACACAGCAGGAATTGAAAAACCTTTTCCAATTCAAAAAGCAACCTTGCCAGATGCAATTGCCGGTAAAGATATTTTAGGTAGAGGCCAAACAGGTTCTGGTAAAACACTTGCCTTTGGTTTAGCTCTTATCTCTCGCCTAGCTGGAAAAACAGCAGCTCCAATGCGCCCATTGGCGTTAATCCTTTCTCCCACTAGAGAGTTAGCAATGCAGATAAGTGATGTAATCGCACCGCTTTCTAGATCAGTTAATTTGAATTCTCAAGTTGTAGCTGGTGGCCTTTCATATTCAAAGCAAATCCAAGCCCTAAAAAGAGGAGTACCTATTGTTGTGGCAACTCCTGGTCGATTAATAGATTTGATTCAGAAAAAACATATCAAATTAGATGATATATCTATCACTGTTTTAGATGAAGCTGATCAAATGGCAGATATGGGCTTTTTGCCTGATGTAAAAAGAATTTTAGATCTAACCAAACCAGGTGGGCAGCGAATGTTGTTTAGCGCAACATTAGATAAAGATGTTGATTCACTAGTGAAGAAGTACTTAAGAAATCCAGTTACACACTCTTTAGCAAATGAGAAATCAACCGCTACAAATATGACTCACCATGTATTAGTCATGGATCAAGCTCATAAAGATTTAATCACATCACAAATAGCATCTAGAAAAGGTAAAAGTATATTTTTTGTTCGCACCAAACACGGAGCAGATAAATTAGCTAAGAAAATGAATCAAGCTGGCGTGGCAGTGGGCGCTTTACATGGTGGCAAAACTCAAAGCCAAAGATCTAGAGTCTTAGAAGCATTCAAATCTGGAAAAACTTCTGCACTAGTTGCTACCGATGTTGCAGCACGTGGCATACATGTTGATGATGTGTCATTGGTAGTTCATGTGGATGCTCCAGAAAATCATAAAGATTATTTACATCGTGCTGGTAGAACTGCAAGAGCAGGAGCGGTGGGTACGGTTGTAACTTTGGCAACTCACAAACAACGAAGAGGTGTGCACGGTTTAACTGCCAGAGCTGGTGTTAAGTTAACTGAATCTAATGTAAAGCCATTGGATTCAACACTAGTTAGAATTACTGGAGCGCTTGAGCCATCTGGTGTTCCGATTGAAGAAGCTTCACCAGGAAGAGGTGAAAGTTCTGATAAATCGCAAGGTCGAAGAGGATCAAGATCTAAAGGTGGTGGCCGACGTAAGAAATCTCGCCCTCGACCAAATGAGCGTCGCAAGCGTCCACGTTAATTTTCTTAGTGTTAAATAATCACTATGGCAAAAATATCCAATAGTTTAGAACTTAACGGAATAAATTTCATTTCGGAGTCTGAACGAAAAGGCTCACCCCGTTCTTTATTTTGGCCATGGGCAGCAGCAAATGTTTCATTTCTAGCCTTATCTTATGGTTCATTTTTTCTAGGATTTGGTATCTCTTTTTGGCAGGCTACAGCTGCAGCAATAATTGGAACTGTTGGAAGTTTTTTACTGGTTGGAGTTTCATCCCTTGCTGGTAAGCGAGCAAATGCACCCACAATGACTCTTTCTCGAGCCGCATTTGGTGTTAGCGGAAATAAAGTTCCTGGATTTTTGTCTTATCTAATATTTGTAGGCTGGGAAACCGTTTTAGTATCCTTGGCCACACTTGCATCTGAAACTGTATTTACTCGGGTTGGAAATATCGATCCAGATTTATCAAGGATGTTGGGATTTTTATTGGCAGGTGGCCTAACCATTATTGGTGGAGTTTTGGGTTTTCAAGTAATTATGCGGCTGCAAAAGTTTTTAACAATTTCTACTTTGATTCTAACCTTTGGGTATATTGCTCTGACAATAGATTCGGTAGATTGGGCAAAAGTTTCTGCTATTCCTAATGGCACTACACAAGGATTTATCGGGGCATTAATTTTTGGAATTACTGGAATTGGTTTGGGCTGGGTAGGTTGTGCGGCAGATTATTCAAGATATTTACCTAGAAGCTCATCTGGAAAATCTGTAGTTATCTGGACAGTTTTTGGAGCATCAATTGTTCCAATTACTTTAGTAATTTATGGCTCACTACTAGCTGCAAGCAGTGATGAGTTAAAAAATCTAGTGGCATCAGATCCGATTGGCGCACTCACTACTTTGCTACCAACCTGGTATTTAATTCCATTTGCATTGGTAGCAATTCTTGGATTAATTGGTGGGGCCATTCTTGATTTATATTCATCTGGGTTAACCCTGGTTTCAATCGGAGTACCAGTTAAGCGACACATAGCTGCCTCAATTGATGGCTTAATTATGACTATCGGAACTATCTACTTGGTGTGGTTTGCTAGTGATTTCTTTGTTCCCTTTCAAGGATTTTTAATTACCTTAGGAGTACCAGTTGCTGTTTGGTCAGCAATCTTTGTTGCAGATGTATTAATGCGAAAAAATTATGCCGAAAGTGAATTATTTAATCCTAAAGGTAGATACGGCAGTTGGAATTTTAAATCAATTGGTTTAGTAATATTTGGCTCAATAATTGGTTGGGGTTTTGTTACCAATTCATCTGCAGATTTTCTCTCATGGCAAGGGTATTTGTTGCAACCAATTGGTGGCAAAGATGGCAGCTGGGCCTATGCAAATCTAGGAGTTATATTTGCTTTGATTATTGGCTTTTTTGGACACTTATTAATCTCTGGCAAGAAAATTAGGCAACAGAACGATTAATTAATTTTTCCAAGAGGTAAACAGTGGTCTACCCTCTGCGTAACCGGCGGCAGATTGAATACCAATAACAGCTTTTTCATTTAATTCAACTAAATTTGCTGCGCCACTATAAGTACATGAAGATCTTAATCCGGCAATGATTTCATCAATTAAATCCTCAACTCCAGGGCGAGCTGGATTTATATACATCCGAGAGGATGAGATTCCCTCTTCAAACAATGATTTACGTGCGCGATCAAAAGCATCTTCACTAGCAGTTCTAGCTGCAACAGCTCGAGCAGAT
Organism: Actinobacteria bacterium BACL4 MAG-120820-bin23; assembly: GCA_001437855.1. Lineage (GTDB taxonomy): Bacteria > Actinomycetota > Actinomycetes > Nanopelagicales > Nanopelagicaceae > Nanopelagicus. The sequence continues at coordinate 9,760 of LIBD01000014.1, forward strand.
GCCATACCAAATGATTCTTTATACAGCCGGCCATCAGAATCTTTTCTTAAATCACTTGGGGATTCATATGTACCAGCAAACCAAGATCCAATCATTACTTGTGAAGCACCAGCTGCCAGGGCTAGGGCAACATCTCGTGGGTGTCTTACGCCACCATCTGCCCAAATACTTTTTCCATACTTCTTAGCCTCTGTTGCGCACTCCAGCACTGCAGAAAATTGTGGACGGCCCACACCAGTTTGCATACGAGTGGTACACATTGCACCAGGTCCTACGCCAACTTTAATTATGTCAGCACCTGCTTCAATCAACTCTCTCGTGCCAGCGGCAGTTACTACATTGCCAGCAACAATTGGCACTAGAGGATTTAGCGCCCTAATAGTTTTTAACGCCTCTACCATTTTCTTTTGATGTCCATGGGCGGTATCTACAACTAAAACATCAGCACCAGCTGCCAGTAATTGTTTTGCTTTATTAGCTACATCACCATTAATACCAACCGCTGCTGCCACCTTTAACTTGCCATTGCTATCTAGGGCCGGCTGATACATAGTGGCACGTAATGCACCAGTTCTAGTAATAATTCCAATCAATTTTCCAGCCTTATTAATTACTGGTGCTAGCTTGCGGCGCTGTTGAGTTAAAAACTCAAACGCCTCCTTTGGGCTGACATCATCTCTTAGTGTGACTAAATCTTTAGACATGATTTTATTCAACTGGGTAAATCGATCAACATTTTCACAATCTACTTCAGTAATAATTCCAACTGGGGCATTATCTTCCACCACAATTAACGCGCCATGAGCTCGTTTAGTAATTAAATCAATCGCATCGGCCACAGTTTCATTTGGATTTAGCGTTACTGGGGTATCAAAAATAATATGCCTTGATTTAACCCAACTAATTACATCAGCAATAATTTCAAAGGGAATATCTTGGGGGATAACTGCCATGCCACCTCTGCGAGCAACAGTCTCTGCCATGCGTCGACCACTAATTGCTGTCATATTGGCAACTACTAAGGGGATTGTGGTGCCGGTGTTATCAATTGCAGTTAAATCAACATCCATTCGACTTGCTAATTGCGAATAGGAGGGAACCATAAAAACATCGTCATAGGTTAAATCGTGACTTGGAGTATTTATGAAACGCACGTGGGAAAACTATACTCGCTATATGCACTCTTTTAAAAATCTAGATTACCTCTCACCACTGCGTAAGCAGCCAGTTTTAAGCGTGCATATAGTTTGCCTAGGCAATATTTGCCGCTCACCGATAGCGAATGCAGTACTACTTGGCGCAACAAAGGATTTGTCCGCACCTAAGGTCAAAGTTGATAGCTCAGGAACTGGGGCTTGGCATGTAGGTCAGCCAGCGGCTGAGTACTCAAAGCAGGTTTGGCAGGATGCTGGGTATGAGTATGAGCATCTTGCTAAACAATTTAAATCAGATTTTTTCCAAAAACATGATCTGATTTTGGCGATGGATTTAAGTAACCGAAATAATTTATTAAAATTAGCCCAAAGTGAAAGTGATAAGAATAAGATAATAATGTTTACCTCATTTGATGCTAGTAAATCTCACATAGATCCAGATGGTAAAGATGGCAACCTACTTTCAGTACCAGACCCCTACGGAGGGTCGATAGACCAGTTCCAATCTGTGCTTAAGATTATAGAACAGGCCACAACTGGCTTTATTAGCTGGGTGCGTTCCTAAGTATTTCCCACCCGACATACAGGTTAAACTGCTAGGGTTATTAGGTAGTTTCTTAAGTATCGACTTAGGTATCGAAAGGTGAAACTTGTCAGATCACTCAGAGGGTGAAGATAACTTAGAAGAGATAATTACCGAAGAGATGCTTTGGGAAAAAATTCCTGAAGTTGAAGGTTTAGATAGAGCAAATACCTATTACGAACTTAGTGCGCGAATTTATGCCCGGGGTCAATATGACGAAGCGCTAGCGTTGGCTGAGACTGCGCGAGATATTTATGCAGATCTAGGTGCGATCGCACCGGCGGAAGGATTAGCTCAAGCTTATTCTGCAATTGGTTACAACCTAAATCAATTAAAGCGAATGAATGAAGCGGCAACTGCCATGAGCAAGGCGGTTGAATTATTACGTGAGACAAAATCACCAATGGCGATTGAACTTGCCTGCACCTTAGGTGAGTGGTGGTATGGCTCAAAGGAGTATGAAAAAACTATTGAATGCATGAATCAATGCGTGCAGGAGCACCTAGTTGATGGCAATGATTCTGGGGCAGCAAATGATTTACATTTAATTGGATGTGCTTATCGTGAGAGTAAGAATTACCAGAAAGCATTAGAGGCATTTAAGGAATCCAGAGCATTATTTAAAAAGTTAAAAGAGGTTATCAATGTTGCAAGATGTGATCAAAAGATCGCTCACTGTCTAACTGAGTTAGGTGATGCTGAAGGAGCTTTAATTGCTGCTCAAAAATCACTTGATGTTTTTGTTACCGCCCATGATCACCGCCGGGAAACTTACTCATCCTTTGAATTAGGAAAGGCCCAACTAGCAGCAGGTTATTATGAAGAGGCGTTAATGACTTTAGAAAATGTCTTAGAAAGTGTTACCGAGGCTGAATATAAGGATTTTGAGTTCATTATAGATATTGAGCGGAAAATTGCACTTAGCTTGACCAAATTAGAACGAGTTGATGAGGCAAATGAAATTATTCGCAGATTAGATGCAGTAACTGAGGTAATTGACGAAAATTAGTTTTTCGGATGATTAATTGGATTTAGATGTTGCATCGCCCAGGCATACATAGCAATCGCACCAGCTGCTGAGGCATTCATTGATCTAGTTGAGCCGTACTGGGAGATAGCCAGCACAACTGAACATACTGCCACCGCCTCATCACTCATTCCTGAACCCTCTTGGCCAAAAAGCATTACACACCTTTTAGGCAGATCAGCACTTTCTAACTGCTTTGATACCTCTAGATTATCTATACCAATAATTGGTAAATTTTCTTTATCACACCAAGCTTTAAACTCATCCACCGTTGCATGGTGGTGAACAGTTAAGTACCTATCTGTGACCATTGCACCACGTTTATTCCAATCGCGCTTACCAACTATATGAACAGCAGCTACATTAAATGCGTTAGCAGTTCTTACAATTGATCCAATATTTAAATCATGTTGCCAATTTTCAATCGCAATTTGTAGTTCATGTCGCTTAGTGTTTAAATCTGCAACAATCGATTCAATTTTCCAATATCGATACTTATCGAGAACATTTCTTCGATCACCATGCTCAAGCAGCTGCGGATCAAAGTGATTATCGGTTGGCCATGGTTTAGAGTGTGGCCCTACACCAACTACCTGGTAGAACTCACCAGGACCGATCGATGATTCACTCATGAGTAAACCTTAAGGGCTAAGGAGCATTAATGAAAAAGTCTTGGCTTCCTGCCTACTTAGCTCTTGGCCTGGTTTGGGGTTGTTCATTTATTTTTATTGAATTAGGACTGGTGTTTTTATCACCATTTGGTGTGACTTTTGTCCGCTGTGCGTTAGGCGCAATCACTTTACTAATTTTTGCTAAAGCTAGAAAAGTTGGGCTACCAAAAGGTAAATCTATTTGGAAAAAATTATGGGTGGTTG